>JASFRP010000167.1:0-6882 GCA_050114895.1 Gemmatimonadota bacterium | reverse complement strand
ACGTGGAGAGCGGGCCGGAGGAGGGAGTCTGGACTGCGGTCCTGATGGAGCGGGTGGACGAAGCCCTGGGGAGTGAAGACTCGTATACGCGATGGACATTCACCGATCGCCGCTATTTCAGGCTTGCGCAGCACTGGGTGCTGGCGAACCGCTTCACCCTCCAGAGCCTTGCCGGGGATCCACCGTTCTACACACTTACCTACGTCCAGTCTTCCTTCGGTGAGTCGGAAGCACTGGGGGGCTCCGGAAGCGTCCGTGGCGTCCTGAGGAACCGATATGCCGGGAAAGGACTCTTCCTCTGGAACCTGGAGCTCCGCTGGCGGGCGAAGGAGCTGAGGATCCTGGGGAAGGACGCACACCTGGCCCTCGTGGGGTTCCTCGATTCGGGGAGAGTGTGGGAGAATGGGGTGGATCTCTCCTCTCTGGCCACGGATTTGCATCACGGAGTCGGCGGTGGAATTCGGGTGGGTTTGGGACCCAACTTCGTCATTGCCACCGACCTCGCCGGATCCCCTGAAGCTGGCGTGCAGACCTACATCGGCCTCGGATACCTGTTCTGAGGAGTCCAAGCTTCCGAGCCCTCGAGACCTTCCCCACCGCTCCCGGCCCACCGACCCATCCCGCCGCCCACACCTCTGAGCGAGAGTGGTGCGTGGGCGAGCCAATCGATCTCACCGCCGCTCTGGGACGCACCCTGGGTCATGCCGGTTTCCGGGCCGGGCAGGAGGAGCTTGTCCGGGCGGCCGTGGAGGGCCGGGACGCTCTGGGGATTCTTCCCACCGGAGGAGGGAAGAGTGTCTGTTTCCAGCTTCCAGCCTTTCTCCTCCCGGGTTTGGTCCTGGTGGTGAGTCCCCTCATCTCCCTCATGGAAGACCAGTTGGGGCGGGCCCGCAGGTCGGGTCTCCGCGCCGACCTCCTGAGCTCCTCCACCCCCACCCGGGAGCGGGGAGCGGTGGTGGAGCGGGCCCGGGAGGGAAAGACCGACCTGCTCCTGGTGGCGCCGGAGCGCTTCCTGGTACCCGGCTTCCGGCGGGTCCTGGCGGACCTTCCCGTTTCTCTTCTGGCCGTGGACGAGGCTCATTGCATCGCCCAGTGGGGTCACGACTTCCGACCGGCCTACCTGCGGGTCGGGGAGGTCAGGCCGGAGCTGCCCGTGTCGGTGCTGGCCCTCACCGCCACGGCCACCCCCAGAGTGCGGGGGGAGATCGAGGCCTCCCTCCACCTTCGGAACCCGCTTCGCGTGGTGGGAAGCTTTGACCGGCCGAACCTGGTCTGGGAGGTGAGGACGGCCCGAGGTCACGGAGAGAAGATTCGAACGATCAGGAGCCTCCTCGTCCGCCGGAGGGGCGCCACCATCGTCTACGCCTCCACTCGCCGCTCGGTGGAGGCCGTGCGGAGCGCTCTGGCCTCCAGGGGACTCCCGGCCATGGACTACCATGCGGGGTTGAGTCCCGCACGAAGAACGGAGGTCCAGCAGCGTTTCCTCCAGGACCCCGCACCCGTGGTGGTGGCCACCAATGCCTTCGGCATGGGGATCGACCGACCCGACGTGGGAATGGTGGTCCACTATCAGCTTTCCGGTAGTCTCGAAGCCTACTACCAGGAGGCTGGGCGGGCCGGGCGGGACGGTCGTCAGGCTCGCTGTGTGGCGCTCTGGGGGCCCACCGACCGTCGGGTGCACGATGCCTTCGTGGCTCTCGCCCACCCAGAAATGGGAGAGCTGACGGGAATCCTCCGTTGGCTTTGCAGGCGGGTCCCTCAGGGGGTCCCCACGCCCATCCCCTCCTCCCCCAGGATCGGCCCGAGGGCGGGCTGGGAGGGGGGCCAAAGTCGGTTTCTGGCCGGACTCCGGGCTCTGAGCCGGGCGGGGGCCGTGGCCCTGGAAGGGGATACCCTGACACTTCTGGACCCGGGGGCGGACCTCAGCGCGCTGTCCGGGCTCCGGAGGATCGCCGAAGCGCAGGTGGCATCGGTGGAGCGTTATGCCAGAGCGAAGGGTTGTCGTCGCCGGAAGCTCCTGGAGTACTTCGGCCAGGAGGTGTCCGAAAAACGCTGCGAAAGGTGTGACCGGTGCTCCAGATCGGCCCGCGTCCGGATGGGAGAGCTGATCCTGAAGGCCCCGGCCCTTTTTGGTTGGAGCGGCAGCCAGTAGTTTTCGTGCCGAGGAAGCCCTCCCCGGCGGGCCCTCCGTCGTTACCGCCATGATCGGACGGATCCATGGACCACTACCTCACGGATGAGCACAGGGCATTTCAGGAAGAGGTGCGGGCGTTCGCGCGGGAGCGCATAGCGCCCATCGCGACGGAGATCGATCGGGAGCGACGGTTCCCCTGGGAGAATGTGAAGGCCATGGGGGAACGGGGATGGTTCGGGATTCCCATCCCCAGAGAATACGGGGGGCTCGGGGGGGATTATCTCAGCTATACGTTGGCCGTAGAGGAGCTGGCCAGGGTGGATGCCAGCCATTCCATCACCGTTTCGGCACACACCACTCTCGGGACTTCTCCCATCTTTTACTTTGGTACCGAGGAGCAGAAGAAGAAATGGCTTCCCCCCCTTGCCCAGGGAACGGTGCTGGGGGGATTCGGCCTCACGGAGCCGGGAGCGGGTTCCGACGCCTCCGGAACCCGGACAAGGGCCGTCAGGGAGGCGGCTGGGTGGCGTTTGAACGGGTCCAAGATCTTCATCACCCACGCGGGGGTTGGGGAGATCTTCACCGTCACCGCAGTGACCGACCCGGAGCGGGGTGCCAAGGGGATCACGAATTTTGTGGTCTGTAAGCCCACGGTGGACCTGGACCTGGCAGAGGCGTTGGGGGTAGGCCATTCCCCGACCCTGGAGTTCAATGACGGGGTTCGAGCGGGAGAGAAGGAGAACAAGCTGGGATGGCAGGCGTCCGATACTCGAGAGCTGCTTTTCGAGGACGTCTTCGTCCCGGAAGGGAACCAGTTGGGAAGAGAGGGCAGGGGGTTCATCAACTTCATGAAGACTCTGGACGCTGGTCGGGTGGGGGTGGCCGCCCTCTCCCTGGGACTGGCGGAGGGAGCGTTCGATGAAGCCCTGCGCTATACACAGGAACGAAGGCAGTTTGGACGGAAAATCTGGGATTTTCAGTCCATTCAGTTCCGCCTGGCCGACCTCGCTACCGAGATCCAGGCGGGTAAGCACCTGACCTATCACGCAGCCTGGCTGCAGGACCAGGGTCGCCCATTCGGGAAGGAAGCCGCCATGGCGAAGCTCTATTGTTCCGAGCTCTGCATGCGGGCCACGACCCAGGCCGTTCAGATTCTCGGGGGAGTTGGGTACACCCAGGACTACCCCGTGGAACGGATGATGAGAGACGCCAAGGTCTGCGAGATCGGGGAAGGCACAAGTGAGATTCAGAGGATCGTGATCGGTCGGTATCTCGTGCGGGAGACCTTCGGGAATTGAGGGGCCCGGACGGGTTGCGATGGCGTTGAGCGGTCCCACAACAGGGTTGTAGCCGGTCCCATCCGTTGGGATCCGCCGGGAATGGCCGCGTTGCGCCAGGTGAGGCAGAAATCCGCCCGCCTGGCGGGGCCGGGATTCTCGGTCGTACGCCTCCGGAGCGGCCGGCACCCCGAGGAGCTTCACGTCCTTGAAAAGAGAAATCGTAATCAGCGCCACCCAGCATGAGTCCTGGGTGGCCATTCTCGAAGAGGGCCGTCTGGTCGAGCTCATGTTCGACCGCCCGGACCAGAGTCGCCTGGTGGGAGATCTCTTTCTCGGGAAGGTGGAAGCGGTCCTCCCGGGGATCCAGGCGGCCTTCGTGGATATCGGCACGGACAAGGCCGGCTTCCTTCATGCCTCGGACCTGGACTACGAGGACGAGGACGACGACGAGGAGGGAAACGGCGGTGGCCGGAGGAAGCCCAGGAAAGAGGTCCCCATCCAGGATGTGATCCGCCAGGGTCAGGAGGTCCTGGTACAGGTCACCAAGGAGCCCATCGGGACCAAGGGGCCTCGACTCACCACTCAGATCTCACTCCCGGGACGTTTTCTGGTATTCATGCCCAGCTCCTCCCATGTGGGGGTGAGCCGGAAGATCGAGGACAGAGGTGAGCGATCCAGGCTCAGGAAGCTGGCGAAAGAGATCGTTCCCAAGGGGAGCGGGGGCGTCATCGTTCGCACCGTGGGCGAGGAGTTGAACCGGAACACCTTCGAGAAGGAGTTCAAACGCCTCCACCAGAGTTGGCATCAGATTCAGAAGAAGGCTGAGACGGTGGAGGCTCCGAGCCTCGTCCACAGCGAAGCCAAGCTCATCAGCGGGGTCATCCGGGACCTGTTCAGCGACAAGTTCGATTCCCTCACCGTGGACAACCGGGAGATCCACGGAGAGATCACACGATACGTTCGGTCGGTGGACCCGGACCTGCTGGGGCGTCTCCGTCTCTACTCCGACCGCCTTCCCCTCTTCGACAAGTTCGAGATCAACGAGGAGCTCCACCTCGCGTTCCAGAAGAAGGTCAACCTCCCTTCCGGGGGGTATATCGTCATCGAGCCCACCGAGGCCCTGGTGTCCATCGACGTGAACACAGGGCGTTTCACCGGCAAGAAGAAGAAGGACCCGGAGCACACCATCCTGAAGACCAACCTTGACGCGGCCAGAGAGATCGCCAAGCAGCTCCGCCTGAGGGACATCGGAGGTATCGTCGTCTGCGACTTCATCGACATGGAGTCCCAGAAGAACCGGGATCGCGTCCTCCACGAGCTACGGAGCCACCTCGGTCGAGACAGGGCCCGCACCAAGGCGTTCGAGGTGTCGGACCTGGGGTTGGTGGAGATGACCCGCCAGCGCGTACGCCCTTCTCTCTTCCAGACCCTCACCGAAACCTGCTCCCACTGCGGGGGCGCAGGGAGGGTCTACTCTCCTGCAACGGTGGTCCGACGGGTGGAGCGAAGCCTGAATCGGATCGCCGCAGAAGGAAAGGAGAAACGGATCGTGGTCCGGTTGCACCCCGAGGTGGCCCTCCAGATTCTCGAGCAGGAGACGAATTTCCTCCCCACAGTGCGCAAGCGGACCGGAATGAAGATCGAGCTCCTGGACGATCCCCTCATGCGCCAGGACGAGTTCCGTCTGTTGGCGGGGCCGGCGGAGACCGACGTGACGGAGAGATACGTAACGGGGTGAATCCCGGACTGCCATGGTGCACCTCGAGGGGCCGGAAGCGGGGTTGACCGAACGCTCTTCTTCCCTACTTTTCATAGGCTATACGGTTCGCACAGCTTACTGACTTGAGGGCCCTATGTACGCGGTCTTTCGGACGGGCGGAAAACAGTTCAGAGCGGAGCCTGGAAAGAAGATCCGGGTGCCGACGCTAGACGTGGAGCCTGGAGAGTCCATCACTTTCGAAGATGTCCTCCTGGCCTCCGACGGGAGCGAGGTCCAGGTCGGTGCACCGACAGTGGATGGCGCTATGGTGAAGGCCGAGATCCTCCGGCATGGAAGAGACAAAAAGATCATCGTCTTCAAGCGGAAACGTCGGAAGCACTCCCGTCGGAAGCAAGGACACCGTCAAGGCTTCACCGAGCTCAGGGTGGACGAGATCGTCGTTTGATCGCTTTCGGCTCTCCGGTCCGAAGGCTCTCAGGAGGAAATGATGGCTCATAAGAAGGGTGTGGGATCCAGTCGAAACGGGCGCGACAGCAACCCGCAGTTCCTGGGAATAAAGCGATATGGAGGCGAGGCGGTCCGGGCCGGCGGGATCATCATCCGCCAGCGCGGCACGAAGTTCCATCCTGGCCGCAACGTGGGGAAGGGGCGGGATGACACTCTCTTCGCCAAGATCGACGGCATCGTCACCTTCGAGTCCCGCAGAAGCCGGAAGCAGGTGTCCGTCTACCCCGCAGAGTAAGCACATCGGGGTCCCGTCCGGTCCGTCCCTGCGTTTTTCGCAGGGCGGACCTTTTTTCTTGAGCTGTGGTATTAGGCTGGACACGAGAAAAAGTCGAACCGGAAGTGGCCCATTCGGGCATCCCCTTGCTCCCCCATCGCCACCCTTATGTGTTGGAGCGAAGGCGCGGGGAGGAAAGAGAGTCTAGAGGTGGACCATGATGGTTGAAAGCGGAACGGAAGCGTGGCGAAGACCGGGGTCCCCGGTCTATTCCTCCCCTCATCTCGACAAGCAAGATCTTCCGCGGCGGCAAGGCTTCGATCCGGGGGCCTTTCGTCGCCGCATCCTCCTGTCCGGAGGCGGATTCGTCCTCATCCTTCTGCTTCTGGCCTTCGGGGGTCAGCGGGAGGGAGAGGTGGAATGGGGCCCCCACGTGGCGGAGATCGCTCCGTCCCTGGCCCTTCCCGTGGAGATGAACCAGCAGGTGGAGCATTGGATGGAGCGCTACCTCACGGACCAGCGCCCCATTTTCGAGAGGTATCTGGAGCGGGAGGGCCTCTATTCCGACATGATCCGGGAGGCGTTGCGCCGCCGCGGAATGCCCGAGGAGTTGGTCTTCCTGGCGGCAATCGAGTCGGGCTTCACGCCGGGTGCGACTTCCCGGATGGCTGCCATGGGGATGTGGCAGTTCATGGGCCCCACGGCACAGGCCTACGGGCTACGCATTGATGGCTACGTGGATGAGCGGAGGGACCCCATCCGGGCCACCGATGCCGCGCTGGACTACCTCCAGTCACTTCACGACCGCTTCGGTTCGTGGTACCTGGCAGCTGCCGCCTACAACGCTGGGCCTACGAGGGTCGCGCGAGCGGTTCGCCGGCATGCGCAGGATGGGGCGGCCGAGGAAGAGCTCTACTGGGAGATCGTCGACCTCCTCCCGCCGGAGACCCGCGCCTACGTTCCGAAGATGGTGGCAGCCATCCTTCTGGCTCAGACTGCGGAGGATTACGGCTTCGACGTGCAGCGT
>JASFRP010000166.1:0-6887 GCA_050114895.1 Gemmatimonadota bacterium | reverse complement strand
GGACCCGGCGGTGGGGAAGATCGGCCAGAATCTCAAGTACGACCTCATCGTCCTGGAGGGAGCAGGGGTGAAGATGAAGGGGGTCGTCTTCGACACCATGGTCGCGTCCTACGTGCTGGACCCGAACCGAAGACAGCACGGGCTTGACGCCCTCTCGGTGACGCTCCTGGGGCACAAGATGGTTTCCTACGAGGACGTTGCCGGAAAGGGGAAAGCCCAGATTTCATTTGCCGAGGTCCCGTTGGAAAAGGCAGGAGAGTACGCCTGCGAGGACGCCGATTATACGCTTCGCCTCCGAGACCTGTTCGAACCCCAGCTGGAGGAGCAGGAGCTGGACGGCCTCTTCCGTGAGTTGGAGATCCCACTGGTTCCGGTTCTGGCCAGGATGGAGGCGAACGGAATTCGGATTGACGTTCCCTTCTTCCAGGAGATGAATCGGCGGCTGGAGGGTGAGCTGGCGGGCCTTCGAGACGAGATCGTGGGTCTTGCCGGAGAGGAGTTCAACCTGAACTCGACGCCCCAGCTCAGGGAGATCCTCTTTGACAGACTGGGCCTCCCTGTTCTGAAGAAGACGAAGACAGGCCCTTCCACGGACGCGTCTGTCCTGGAGGAGCTGGCGGAGATGGGCCACCCCCTCCCGAAGAGACTCCTGGATTACAGACAGCTGGAGAAACTCCGCAACACCTATGTAGACGCCCTTCCCAGGCTTGTGAATCCGAGATCGGGGCGGATCCATACCTCCTTCAACCAGACCGTAGCCGCTACCGGTCGCCTCTCCTCCTCGGACCCCAACCTCCAGAATATCCCGATCCGGACCGAGCTGGGACGGGAGATCCGAAGGGGATTCGTCGCCGAGAAGGGATGCCTGTTCTTCGGAGCCGACTACTCACAGATCGAGCTCCGGATCCTGGCCCATTTCTCGGGCGACGAGGCCTTCGTCCGGGCGTTCCGGGAGGGGATCGACGTACATAGGCAGACGGCATCCGTGATCTTCGGGGTCCCCCTCGAGGATGTGACCCACGAGATGAGGGGTCGGGCCAAGACCATCAACTTCGCCACCCTCTACGGCCAGGGTGATTTCTCCCTTGCTCGCCAGCTGGGCATCTCCAGGGAAGAGGCCCGGGACTTCATACAGGCCTATTTCGACCGTTTCTCCGGCGTGAGAACCTTCCTGGACCAGCAGGTGGGATTGGCGCGGGACCTGGGGTACGTGGAGACCCTCAGTGGGCGTCGAAGGTACGTCCCGGAGATCAAAGCAACGAACTGGAACGTTCGGCAGTTCGGAGAGCGGGTGGCTCAGAACACGCCCATTCAGGGAACTGCCGCAGACCTCATCAAGGTGGCCATGATCAGGATTCAAGGGCTTCTGGATCATCGCTTTCCCAGGAGTCGTCTTCTCCTGCAGGTCCACGACGAGCTTCTCCTGGAAGTCCCGGAAGACGAGGTCGAGGCGGTGGGGAGGATGGTGGTGGAAGAGATGGAGGGAGCCCTGGAGCTGAACGTGCCTCTGGCCGTGGATACCGGGATCGGCGAGAGCTGGTACGCGTGTAAAGGTTGAGCGTCGACGTGGATACCGGGTTTTCAGTGGCATTTCGGGGCCTCGCCACTTGTTCCTGTTCCTTCCTTTCCCTTCCCTGCTTCCTCTGAAGAACGGCCCGAATCAGCCATGGGAGGGCCCGCCCTCTCGGGCAAGACTCCTTCTACCCCCGCCCACCTCCCGTCTCAGGAGGTGGGCCATACTCACCCGGGCGTTGGAGGAGTGACATGAGCAGATCCGTGAACAAGATCATCCTGGTAGGGAACGTCGGGCAGGACCCGGACATCCAGGAGACCGCCAACGGGACGAAGGTGGCCCACCTCTCGCTGGCCACCAATCGGCGCACTTCGAGCAACGGAGAAGAGCCGAAAGAGCGCACCGACTGGCACCGCCTCACTCTCTGGAACCGACTGGCCCAGTTCACAGAGGACTACGTGTCCAAGGGAGATCGGGTGTACGTCGAAGGGCGGCTGGAATACGACTCCTATGAGCGGGACGGGGTTGCCATCCCCACCGCCGACGTCGTGGTCCGGGAGCTCGTCCTCCTGAGCCCCCGGATCCCGGTAGGGGCGGTGGACTGAGGAGGGGTCTGTCCAGGCCGATCGTCGCCGTTGGGAAGGCCGTCCACGCTCTCCTGGGGATCTCCAGCCACCCAACGCGGCGCGGCTGCAGGGGGGCGGGGAGGTTTGATTCCCCGTCCCCCGCTCCTGGTTTCTCCTGGCCTCGGGGGAGAACGCTACAACCAGGGCCAGAAGGCGTGGTTCACCGATAAGACGACCTCCCAGTCTCCCCCTCCGCTGAGCCCTCGGGCGAAGTCCAGGCGCAGGACATCCCAGAAGAGACCCATACCCGCCCCAAGAGACGTGAGGAGACGGTGGCTCTCCTCCGAACGTCCGGTTTCCGAGGTGGCCTGGTCGGCGAGACGAGCTCCCCCCACCGCCCCGAAGATCCTCAGGCGGGCCCATGGAGTCTTGAGGTCTCTGGCTGCCTGAGCCCTCAAGATCCAGAACCGGTCCCCGGAAAGGGATCGAAACTCATACCCGGGGATCGTTTCCCGGCCACCGAGGAAATATTGACTCTGAACGGGGGGATCACCCAGGAGAAGACCTCCCTGCAGCGTGGCGAGAAGGTCCATGCCTCTGGAGAGAGAGGACCGCCGGAAGGTGGCCGTCCCGGTCAGCTCACCGACAGACCGATCTTCGAAGCGCCCGGCCAGAGCCTGCCACGCCGTGGTCAAGGATTGCCAGGGGGTGGTGGAGGACATCCTCAGGGCTACGGACCTCCAGTTTCCTCTCTCGGTGGGAATCACCGGCCGGAACCGGGGAGTTGTGGGATCGGAGGATACCTCGTCCCGAGCCGGGCGATGTGCCTCCCATCGTTCCTCGATCCCCAACTCCATACCGGGTCTCACCACCCAGGTCTGGGTCGCCCTGGCACCTGTGACGAAGAAGAGGTCCTGGTAGTCCTTGTCCAGAGAGAGCGCCCCCAAAGTGTTCAGAACCCCGCTGATCCCGGGCCTCGGCCCGAGATCCCGAGGCTGGCTCAGGGACCCGGTGAAGCGGAGAAACGGCTGCCGGTCCCCCCTGCTCAGCGTGATCTGGGCTTCAGGACGCTCCCGGCCGAACGAGACACCTCCGTGTACCGCCATCCCCAGAGACGGGCTCAAGCCGTACGAGAGGCCCGCACCCAGGAAGACTCCCTCCGCCCGATTGAAGCGGAAGCCGGAGGAGACCACGGGCTGTGGGAGGTGGAGCCGAAGCCCACTCACTCCCGTCAGGTAGTGGTCCCTGGCGATGGAGAGAGCCATGCGGCGGATCTCCTGCATCTCCGGTGGCGGGGTGAGGCCCTCGACGTCCAGATGCTCGTGGAGACCCTCTTCAAAGGGGAAGGCTCGGCGTTGTTCCTCCGGAAGGGCCGAGATGGTGGGACCGCTGAAGAGGGTCACGGGGAGGGGCGGATTGATTTCGTAATCCCTGATCTCGAACCAACCTTTGATGACGCTTCCGGCGGGAATATCCAGGTAGGGTACTTCCCGCCGGATCTCCAGCTGTTGCCTGTACGGGAGCCAGTATTTCCCCAGCCAGAGTCCGTTCTCGATGGATATCTGGATATGGTCCAGGTAGGAGTCCACGTAGGAAGCCGGTGTGAAGGTAAAGCTCATCCGCACAATGGCCTTCGTTGCGCGATCCAGGAACACACTGCCCACGAAGCCGGGAATGTCGAAGCTCTTCGGGCGGACCAGGACCTCGTAGACCCTGACTGATTCCTGGTCCCCCGGGAGGAGGAGGGTGACGGAGTCGGCCAGGAGGAAGTCGTAGAACACCTCGGCGGAGGGGGCCACCGGGTGGAGCACGGACTCCACTTCATCGCCGTCTCCGATCCGGATCAGGTCCCCGAAGTCGTCCTGGACCACCACGAGGTGGTCAAGGTGATAATGAATGTTGGTGGGAAGGCTCTTCTCGTCCCGGAGGCCCACGATGCGCTGTTTGAACCGGTTCGGTGTAGCCCAGTAGACCTCCAGGGCGATCTGATCCGTCTTCACCAGGATTCGTTCCCCGGTGTCCTCCCGATCCAGGAAAAAGTGGACGTATCCGCGGGCCTGGGCGGAATACGACCGGAAATCCGGGTCCTGCACTGTGCTGTGTCTCAACTCTCCGGCTTCTCTGATGAGCTCCAGAGCGCGAGAGGAATTCCACTCCTGTGCGTGGGCTGGTGTCTGTCCGGGGTGTGAGATGGATGCCAGAACCAAGGTCAGCGCGGAAACAAACCGGCCTCGAGATCCTTCTCGCAGGGTGAGTCTTCCAGCAGGAAAGGCCATGAAAATCAACAGGGCCCCGCCGTCCCTGCGGCGGGGCCCCTCCGGTTGGCCACTGGGTTGATGCCTTAGTTGACGTTCCAGAAGCCGGAAAGAGACTCGCCGTGAGGGCTTTCCCGTAGCTTTTCGAAGGCACGGTTTCGAATCTGACGGATTCGCTCCCGCGTCACGCCAAGGAGAGAGCCGATTTCCTCCAGGGTCCGCTCCTCGCCGTCGTCCAGGCCATAATAGAGGTAGAGAATCTTTCTCTCCCGCTCGGTGAGGTACTGCTCGAACATATGCTCGAGGTAGTCCCTCCGGGCGATGGCCTCCACGTCTTCCTCGATGTCGCTGGCTTCAGCTCCGGCGAATCGCTCACCGAAGCTGGCGCTGTCGCGGTCGCTCCGGTCGATGGGAGCATCGAGGCTGAGCTCGCTGGCTGCGACCCGTCTGAGAGCCCTGATCGTCTCCACGGGCTCTTCCATCTCCACCGCCAACTCCTGATCGGTGGGTGTCCGTCCCAACTGTTGGGTCAGCGCCGTATTTGTCCGCGCCAGCTTGGCGAGGTTCGAGTTCTGATTCAGGGGGATCCGAACGGACCGCGTCTGCTCGGCCAGAGCCTGGAGAACGGTCTGCCGGATCCACCAGACGGCATAGGAGATGAACTTCACCCCCTTGTCGGGATCGAACTTCTTCACGGCTTTCAGGAGCCCCTCGTTCCCGATACAGACGAGCTCCGCAAGGCCCAACCCCCGACCCTGGTATTTCTTCACGTAGGATATGACGAACCTGAGGTTGGCCGTCACCAGTCGCTCTGCGGCCTCCTTGTCCCCGGTCCGCGCCCGCCGGGCCAGAGCGCGCTCCTCCTCGGGATCTTGAATCAGGGGGTATTTCTCAACGTCCTGCAGATACTGATCGAACGAGTCCAGGCCTCGGGAAGTAGAGAACATCCGTTTTCTGTACCTCGCGCTTGAGACAATGACGGAACACACAGAGGAACAGCTCTATGAGCCAAAATGACCGATTTTGACTCCCGGAACCCGGTCACGTTGACCGAGGGAGATCGGAAGATGAAAAGTTCGTGAAAGTTATTCCGACCAGTGCGCTAAGTCAAGAGTTTTGTGTTACTTATGGGATCTTATGTCCGGTGAGTGTCTCTGCAAGAAAAGTGCCCATCGATTCCCGTTCGGGCCCTCCATCGCCACCCGGCGCGCCAGGTCGAGTGTCCTCTCTCCAGCCGGCGGGAACCCGGGAAGAGGGATCACACGAGGTCGCATCAGGCGCCGAAATGCAAACTGGTATCCGGTACTCGTGTCCAGAAGCCAGCCCTCACGAAACCTCCTCTTGCCCCCGAGGCCCAGGGCTGCCGCCGGAAGGCCCCTCACCCGCCCGGGACTTTCGCCCGCCCCCGTCTCTCCGGCCCAGTGAGGCAACTCCTCGGAGGTTCGCCAACGGGGTGCGTCCACCGCGCTCCAGATTCGATCCCTCAGGAGATGGAGACTGAAGCGGACGACGTGGTGAAGGGGACCTCCGAAGATCAAACCCAGGATGAGGAGGGGGATGGAGAGAGGGAACGCCAGGTCGGGACGCCCCATGGCCAACACCAGGAAGGCCAGGACCAGCGTGTCCTCCGCCAACATCCGGGCGAAAAGGGAGACCTTCCGATCAGGGTCGAGGAAGAAGAGGAGCTTCTGACCCCAGCTGAGGACATGTGTGAAGGCTCCCACAACCCCGGCCAGGAGGGCTCCGAGAAGCTGGAGGGCCGCTGGAGAGCCGTCCAGGAAGGTCAGCGCAAGGAGAATGCCTCCCAGGGGCCGGAAGAGGAGCTGGAGGGTGTGCCAGAAGAGCGCTGAGATGGGCCGCATCTCCGCGGCGGTCTCGAAAAGGTAGAGGGCTGCGAGACCCGCCAGGACGCTCCAATGGAGTGGGTGAAGACCCGGCTCGGTGATTCCCGGCCAGCCGAGGCTCTGGGAAAGGCCCAGGACGAGGAGGGTGAGGAAGAAGTCCGCGCCGGCCGCCAGGGAAATGGGGAGGAGCAGTAAGAAGGGGACCGGCAGTGCAAGAAGCTCGCTCACGACCTGGAACCTCCAGTTCTCTGGTAGGGCGAACCGGTCCTCAACGCCGCCATCCCCCGGGCGCCGCTCCCCCGGGCCCGTGTACGGTGCTCCGGACCATCACCACGGGAGTGAGACAAGGGTGGGCCGGACGCCGTTCCGGAGGCTCCGGACCAGCTGATCATCCCGAAAGCCGGGGAGGAGGCCCAGGATCTCCTGGAGACTGATGCGGAGGATGACGTCCTTCAGCTGGGCCCCGGGCCCCACGGGAGCCGCAAGGTCGATTCGGGTCATGTTCCCCGTTCCAGGCGGGAGGCCGAAGCGGATTCCCACGCCGAACGCAGCTCTCCAGCCCGAATCGACTCCGAAGGGAACACCTCCTGGCTGAATGTGCCCCAGGTCCATGAACATGGAGAGGCCGAAGTCGAACAGCTCCGGCGCTGGCCAGGGAAAGTAGGTGCGTTCCTCCACGCTCATTACCAGACGGCGCCCGCCGGGGAAA
>JASFRP010000165.1:0-6919 GCA_050114895.1 Gemmatimonadota bacterium | reverse complement strand
TGCCTGATGATGATGGACGACAACGAGGCCGCGGAGGAGGCCTTCCGGACCGCCTTCAGAATCGATCCCGAGAGGTACGAAGCACTGATCAACCTGGGCAACATCAAGCTCAGGAGAGACGACCTGGCCGGTGCGCTATCCGAGTTCGAGCACCTCCTGGAGCTGGCGCCCAACATAGAGGGACTTCGGGAGCGGATCGGAGAGCCGAGGGCTTGACTGGGAAGGCCGTTGCGGCCCCTCTCTCGATCCCCTGAGACCCGGTGCGTCCCGGCTCCGGGAGCTACCCCCTACCGCAACCTGTTCCCGTTCACATCCAGAAGAATGGGCGTTCCCAGACCCAGCCCTCTCAGCTGACCGAGCTGTGAGGCGGCGTCTCCCACGACCAGGTAGATCATCCGATCGGGGTGGAGGTACTCCTGGGCCAGCTCACGAAGCTCTTCCACCGTCATCCCTCTCGTGACCTCCTCCTCCTGGAGGACGTAGTCGACGGGCTTGTCGTACGTGGCGATGGTGTTGAGCATGCCGATGAGGGCACCCATGGTCTCGAACCGCCTGGCGTCGGAGAGGGCCATGGCGTTCTTCGTGTAGGCCAGGTCTTCTTCCGAGATTCCCTCCCTGTGCCGTGCGATCTCGTCCCGGAAGATCTCCACCGACTCTCGCGTGGCGGTCGACTGCACCCCTGACGAGGCGGCAAAGGTGCCGGGATAGACGCCTCCGCCGAAGTAGGAGCGGGCCCCGTAGGTGAAGCCCTTCTCCTCCCTCAGGATCATGTTCAGAACGGAGTTGAAGTTTCCGCCCAGCTGGTAGTTCATGACCGTTACGGCGTGGAAGTCCGGGTTGAACTGGTCAGGGCCGAGATGCCCCACGTAGATCTGGGACTGCCTCGCTCCCGGGATGTCCACGAAGTAGAGGGCGGTGGAAGCCTGCTCCTGGGGTTCGGGATAGTCCGGGGCAGCCACGTCCTTGGCCGGCCAGGCCGCCTCCAGGGGACGGAAGAGCTCGATGGCCTCGGCCTGGGTGATATCTCCCGCCACCGCGATGTTGGCGACGGAGGGAGAGAAATAGGCGTCGTAGAACCCGCGCATGTCGTCCATGGTGATGGTCGGGACCGACTCGGGCGTCCCCAGGGTGCTCTGCCCCAGGATGCTGTTCTCGCCGTATACGAGTTTGTTGAAGACATTTGCAGCTACCGCCGCCGGGCTCACCATCTGACGATTGATGTTCTCCACCGTCTCGTCCTTGATACGGGCGAACTCGGTTTCGTCCCAGCGGGGCTCGAGGAGGATCTCCTGAGCCAGGCCGAAGATCTCCGACGCCTTCGATCGGAGTCCGTTGGCGTTCATGGTGATGGCCTGCTTCGACGTGTACATGTTGATGTTGGCGCCCAGCTCGTCGATGGCCTCCTCCAACTCCAGCGGGGTCCTATTGGCCGTTCCCTCCATCATGATGTCGGTCATGAGGTTGGCGACGCCCGGCTTCTCCATGCTGTCCAGAAGGCCCCCGCCTTCCAAGGTGAGGGAGAACTGGATCAGCGGAAGCTCGTGGTGCTCGACCCCGTAGAGCTTCAGCCCGTTGGCGTAGGTGTGGGTCCAGACGGCGGGGACGGTGATGGTGGGATCGGGACCCTTCGCGGGCTCCACCGACCGGTCGAAGGACGACGGGATGGGCTCCACTGGGGGAACCTCTACCCCTGCGGCTGCGCTCTCCAGGACCGCCGGGGTGGGAGGCACGTCGAAGGCCTCCGACCCCTCGGCGGCCAGGGCCGACTGCCCGCGGGGCACAAAGCTGGTGAGGACGTACGGTCTGTCCTTGATATAGGTGTTGTACACCCGCCAGATGTCATCGGAGGTCACAGCCAGGTATCTCTCGATATCCTCCGTGATGAAGCCCGGAGACCCGGCGTACTCGGCGTAGGAGGCCAGCTGGAAGGATTTCCCCAGCACGCTGGAGATCCCGTTGTAGAACCCCGTCTCGAACTGGGCCTTGATGCGGTTCAGATCGTCTTCGGTGAACCCGTCCTCCTCGAAGCGGGCGATGGCCTCCTTGACGGCGCCTTCTACGTCCGTGAGCGAGGTGTTGGGGAACGCCCGGACCTGAATCGCGAAGGCACCGGCGATTTCCTGACTCTGCTGGTAGCCGGAGACGGAGGGCGCCAGCTTCTTCTCCTCCACGATCACTTTGTACAGCGGAGCCTTCTTCCCGACGGAGAAGAGCTGTCCGAACATGGAGAGGGCGTAGGCGTCCGCCGAGAAGTTCTCCACGGTGGGGAACACCATGTTCAGCTCGGGGGCGTTGGCGAAGTTATCCTCGTAATACGCCTTCCGGGTCTGGGTCAGCTGCACGTTTCTCGGGTCGGGGTCTGGCACCGGGTCGCCGGCCTCGATCTCCCCGAAGTACTTCTCCACCCATGCCTGGGCCTGAGCCGGATCGAAATCTCCGGCAATCACCAGCGTGGCGTTGTTGGGCCGATACCAGGTCCGGAAGAAGTTCCTCACGTCCTCCACCGTGGCGTTTGCCAGATCGTCGAAGGAGCCGATGGTCTGCCAGTTGTACGGATGACCCGGTGGGAATAGGAGCTTCCCGAGGATGTATCTCGTGTTCCCGTAGGGGCGGTTGTCGTAGTTCTGGCGCTTCTCGTTCTGGACCACCCCTTGCTGGTTCACGAGCGCTTCGGTGGTGATGGTGGGGAGGAGCCATCCCATCCGGTCCGACTCCAGCCAGAGGGCCATCTCCAGGCTGTTGTTGGGGACCACCTCGTAGTAGATGGTCTGGTCCTGGTTGGTGCCGCCGTTCAGGGTTCCTCCCGCGGCTTGGATCTTCTGGAAGAACTCGTCCTCCGCCACGTGCTGTGAGCTCTGGAACATCATGTGCTCGAAGAGGTGGGCGAAGCCCGTCTTCCCCACCGACTCCCGCCCCGATCCCACGTGGTAAAGGATCGCCACCGCCGCCACCGGATCCGAGTGGTCCTGGTGGAGCACGACGTTGAGGCCGTTGTCGAGCTGGTACTGTTCGTAGTCGATGCTGAGCTTCGGACCCGCCGCCTCGCAGCTCAGGACGAGGGGAAGGAGGAGAGCGGTGCTCAGGAGCGCCTTTAGACGTGGCAGTTGCATGGTACCCCCCTGGGTGTTCAAGTCCTGCGGGGATGGCGTTCAGCGATCCCGGGATTTGAAATAGTGAACCATGGGAAGTAACTAACCTGGGATGGCGATCCGGCTTTCGCCAGGGCGAAGGAGCGAACCCGGGTCCGCCGGACACTCGCCGGATGGATTCAGGACAAGAGCGACTTCCCGGTGACCTTCGTGACGAAGACCGGACACTCTGCTCCCGCCATCACCTTCTCCGTGGTGCTCCCCAGGAGAAGGTGTTCGAGGCCCGAGAGCCCGTGTGTCGCAATGACGATGAGGTCCACCTCGTGGTTCCTGGAGAAACGCACGATCTCCCGTCCGGGATGCCCCTCCACGGCATTCGTGGAGCGGGACACTCCTTCGCATACCGGGGCCTCCTGTAGGAGCTCGGCCATTGCGGTCTCGGCCTTCTCCATGATGCCCGGCTGGACCTCACTGAGCTTCGTGCCGCCCATCGTATAGAAGGTGGGATGCAGTCCGTCCGGCAGGACGTGGATCAGCTCTAGATGGGCGCCATACGTCGACGCCAGGGAGCAGGCGACTTCCAGCGCTTCCTTCCCGTGCTGGGAGAAATCGACGGGCAAGAGGATTTTCCGGATGGGATCCACGGGCGCGGGTTCGCCCTCGCCCCGGACCGCGAGAACCGAACACGGAGCGAACCGGACCACTTCGTTCGTCACGCTCCCCAGAAGCCATTTCCGAAACCCCCGCCGCCCGTGTGTGCCCATGACGATGAGGTCGATGTGGGCTTCCTCGGCGTATTGAACGATGGGGGGAGCGGCGGACATGTCCCTCCGCTGCACCAACTTCAAGACCAGGTCGGGAAGAAGACCTTCCTTGAGGAGTGCGCCCATCCGCTCCTCTGCGAGCTCCTCCAGCAGAGCCCGGATCCTGGCGGGATCCGGAACGTGATGAGCGGGGTCGTGGGGGTCGTCTTCGGAGAAGACCACGGCGTGCATGACGTGGAGCTCTGCGCCATGGTCCTGGGCGATCCGGACGGCGTGGAGAAGGGCTTGGTGGGAGCAGCTGGAGAAGTCGGTGGGGAAGAGGACCTTCCGGATTCGCAACATGACCGTCTCTCCCGGTGGAGCCGCACGGAGGGAGGTCTCCCTCCCATCGAGACCCTCCGAAGAATGGTCTCCCGAGTCAGCGGGGGAAAGTGCCTGGCCCCCCTCCTCCCCTCCGGATGACCCGCCTACAGGTCTCCTCCACCCCCGGGCTCTCCATCGTCGCCGACCCCGCCCTGGGCTTCCTCCATGGTCCCAGCCAGAGCCCGGGCCCAATCAATGATTCGGGATTGATCCTCATCGGAGAGCGCCGCATCCGAATGGAGCCTGAGGTAGGAGGGCAGCGGCATCTTCCCCTCCTGTACCATCTCCACCACGTGGTCCAGCCTATGAGCGGCTTCCTCGGGAGTGTACTGCCCCCAGGTAGAGAAATTCAGATGTTCCCTGCCTTCCATCACATGACCTCTCACAAACCACTTCGTCGGGATGACGTGGCTGTACCAGGGCCATATGGTCTCGTTGGAATGGCAGTCATAGCAGGAGACCCGGAGGATGGTCCTTACCTCCGGTGGGGCAGGGACCTCCTCCCCCAGGGGCGGGTTATCCGCTGGGGGGAATGGCACCACCTGGGCTACCACCAGCAGGAGGACCACGGCAACGAGGAGCTTTCGAACCATCTTCGATTCCGTCTTTCGTTGGGGTTGAGGGAGTTATCGGAATAGGACCCCGGGGGCTCTGGCACAAGGGGAGGCAGTCTGCGCAGGTCGGGGACCCCCCGCCTCAGGAAGCTTCAGCCTTCATTCGGAACCGTTGGAGGAAGGGGGGTTCCTCAGGGCTTTCAACCGGCCGCGGCGTTTCTTCTCCTCGAGGCGCTTCGCCTTTTCCCGGAGTGGAACACGTGTGGAGATCCGACGGGGTGGCCGCCGGTTCATGGCTTCCAGGCGTCGACGCAGACGGGAGAGGGCCATCGCCTTGTTCCTGAATTGACTTCGCTCCTCTCTGGCCGTTACCACGATCCCCGTGGGGAGGTGGACGAGACGCACCCCGCTTTCGGTACGGTTCTGGTGCTGCCCTCCCTTTCCTCCTGCCGTGAATGTCTCCACCCGGCACTGCGCCAGGAGGTCCTCGTCGGCTTCGGGGATGGGATAGGGCTGCGGCTGGTCTTCTTCCCTGTCCATGGGTGAAAGATGGCGAATCTCCTGCGAAATCCTATGGCTATGGGTCCATTGCGACGGTTATCTTAGTCAATCAACGGCTCAGTCTACGCCATCGCGAGCATCCGTCGGGCCGACGGTCAGCCTGATTGGGGGGGCATGATTCTGGAACGGATGGAGCAGAACCCGGGGACCAGATACCTCTTCATCATGGCCATGACGGTCATCGTGGTGGGCGGGTTGAGGTTGGCTGCTCCTATCCTCCTGCCCTTTTCCCTGGCCCTGTTCCTGGCGATCCTGACCCTGCCAATCGTTGTCTATCTCCAACAACGACGGGTTCCCTCCACCCTGGCCATCTTCCTGGCCGTCCTGGTGGATGTGGCGGTTGTGGGGCTCCTCATTCTTCTGGCCAGCCAATCCATCGCGGAGTTCCAGGATCGACTTCCCCGGTACGTCGTTCGCCTTCAGGATTTGTGGAACTCCTGGATCGCGGGGCTCCAGGACTCGACGGTACCGGGCGCCGGGCCTCTCGCTGAGGCCCTCACGGACACGGAGATCCTCAATCCTGACCAGCTCATGACCTTCGCGGGGGGGACCCTTACCAAGGTCCTCGCCTTCGCCTCGAACGCGTTTCTCGTCTTCATTGTCCTCATCTTCATTCTCGGGGAGGCTACGGTCTTCCCGGCGAAGTTCCGGGCCATTCTCGGGCGACGCCGGGGGCATTCCAGCAACCTCATGAAGATGGTCGCCGAGATCCAGGAGTACCTGGGTATCAAGACGTTCATCAGCCTGGCCACGGGAATTCTCCTGGGGGCCTGGTGTTGGGTCATGGATCTTGATTTTCCGGTTCTGCTGGGCCTCATCGCGTTCGTGCTGAACTACGTTCCCACCATCGGCTCCATCATCGCCTCCGCGCCCGCCATCCTCCTGGCCCTCATCCAGGTCGGCTTTGGCCATGCCATTCTCGTGGGGCTCGGCTTTTTCGCCGTGAACACGGTGTTCGGAAATCTCATCGAACCGAACCTCCTGGGACGGAGGTTGGGCCTCTCCACGTTGGTAGTGATCCTCTCCCTCATCTTCTGGGGTTGGGTGTGGGGTCCCGTGGGGGCCCTCCTGGCCGTGCCCCTCACCATGGTGGTGAAGATCATGCTGGAGAACACCTCGGACCTCAAATGGGTGGCCGTTCTCCTTGACAAGGCACCGCCGGAACCGGAGCTCGGTGGTGGTGAGGCCTTGGGCGAAGGGTCCGACTGAGGGGCTGCTCCCTTTCCAGGTCGGGACGAATGGGGGCGGGGAGGGATCCCTCCCGGTCGACAGGAGTAAGAAGGCTCCCGAAGCCGTTCTGTGCCGTACCTTTCGTCTCCAGTGCCACCATGCCCAGAATTCCGTTCCATGCGCTTCCCGCCGATTCCCGCCTCTGGGTCTTTCCATCCAGCCGGCCGCTCTCCCCGGAGGAGGAAGAGGAGATGCTCACCCGGGTCGACACCTTCCTGGATGGGTGGGCCGCCCACGGGACGCCCCTGACGGCCGGACGGGAATGGAAGGAGGGTCGTTTCCTGTTTGTGGGCGTGGACGAAGCCACAGCACCTCCGTCGGGGTGCTCCATCGATAGCCTCGCCAGGGTACTGAAGGA
>JASFRP010000164.1:0-6944 GCA_050114895.1 Gemmatimonadota bacterium | reverse complement strand
CCGGGCGAAGGCCCCCCTGGGTCATACGCACCAGGGTGTTGTAGTGCTCCGCGGCCATTACCACCGAGGGCACGGCGTCATCGGGGGTGTTCCGGTTCCCGGTGACGAAGATGGTGCCGTGCTGGCCTATGTTGGGGCGGAGCGCAACCCCCGCCCCGGCCTCCTGGAGGAAGGCCGACATCTCCCGGGAGCTCACCGGACCCCGAGCCCGGTAGGAGGGCGGCGCTCCGCTACGCACTCCTTCCTCTGCCTCGGCGGGCTGCGGGCGATCCTCGGTGATGAACTGGGTCTGGGGAGGGGTGGTGAGGACGATGGCCCCCTTCAACTGGGGCCTCAGCCCCTCGAGCTCCTCCAGGGTCTTGTCCCCTACGTAGACCGGGGTGCCCGACAGAACCCCCGCCGTGGAGGGTGACCATGCGTCCGGATACCCCACCAGGGGGAAGTAGCGCCGGGAGGTCATCTCCAAGGTGAGCCCCTCCAGCGTCCAGCCTCGGCCGAAGTCCCAGGCCTCCAGATGGACGTCGGAGGCCCCCCACCCTTCCAGCGTCTCCACGGCCCAGTCGGCCGCGGCCTTGAAGGCCGGGGTGGCGGTCAGCCGCGGCCCAACGAGGTCGGTGAGGTAGGTGTAGAGGCCCAGGATCTGGGAGCGCTCCAACCCCTCCGCCAGAATCCTGCGGGTGACCTCCCGGTCCACAGGCTCCTGAGCCAACCCTTTCCCGGGGGCGCCCAGGGAGAGGGTGAGAGCAAGGGCCAGGGGGAGGAGGGAAGAGGGCGTGGGGCGAACGGCTGGACGTATCATGGAGCCTTTCCTCGGTGGATCGGGTGCGGGTTCGAACCTGGGGGAACTTCGGGTGCGCAGGGGAGGAAGGAAAGGACAGGCATTTCGAAGTCGTTTTCAGGAATGGGCTCCGGCTCGGCAGGATCGAACGGGGGCGGTTGGTCGAGGTGGTCGGGGAAGGCTTCCTGAACGGCCTCGTTTGGTTCCGAACCGATCATCCTCGATCCCTTCGACGAGCCCGTCCACGACGCACATCAAAATGGAAATGGGAGTTGAGGCTGGAGCCGAAGCGATTGAGGAAGCTCACAGCACCGAGGGTGACGGCGACTGGAACGGTGGGACAGGCCTCCCTCAGGGTGGCCCGGGCGGCTCGAAGCAGGAAATGGAGGACGGCGCCGCAGTTGGCGCATCGGGCCCGAGCGGACCCGTTGGCCAGGATGTCGCACTTGCGCTAGCTCCGGAACTCCTTTTCCACGGGATCCGGCACGCCGTCGCCCAGACTATCACGTTCGGTTCCAGTCAGGGGCAGAGCATCGGTCAGTCCCTCAAGCCGGACCCCCGCATACCCTGCTCAAGGCAAGTCTGATACCCTGGAAGTTGGAGGGTGTAACACATCCCGACGATGGTGCAGATTTCGCATCTCTCCTGTGCTTCGATACTCGGAGACAATCCGATGAGGATCGAAATCACTCAGGTCGGACATTCCTCATTGGACAGGAGTGAGTGGATGGATCCGGATGTTCCTAAGCCAAGTGGAGACGCGGAAGCTCGTGTGACCGAGCGTCTGCGCCAGGCGGACGACGCCGACCGCCTCTCTCTGTCGTCGAGGCAGGAATCAAACGCAACACGATTCACTTGGCGGGCGCCTGGGCGGCCATCGCTTTTTCGCTGGGGGTAGGCCTGTTTGTTGACCCACTTGGATTCCTCGGAGTTCTCATGGTGCCTCAAGCCCTCTTTCCATTGCATAGGAAGCGGAGGAGCCTGAACGAAAGGCTCAGGAACCTGCTTGGCGCGTCGGCGACGGATCCTCGCGCTACACCGTGAATCTGAAGAGAATCCGTACATCTTCCAACGCACTATTTGGCCTGGGCTTCTCTGACTCCGCCCCAGTTGGAGACCAGGCGCACGGGCCAGGGCACAGAATGAAGGAGAGTTGGCGGGATCGGTTTGGTGGGCGAGTGGATGAGGTCCGACCGCGGGACATCTGATAAGAAGAGTTGCCGCTCACCTCGTTCGCTTCAGAGAGAGCGGCACGGAGGCCGCGCCGGCAGCCGCCGACCATCGAAGGGTCGGCTGCGTCCCAACTCTACATTGTGAGCGGTGTGCCAAGGAGCGTCCGTGTCCCCGCCTGGCTTCTCGAGATAAGCGCGTGTAATCTTCTCCTGCCCGATCGTATCTTGTTTTGTATCCGCCGACTGCCACGACCCCGTCTCCCCGGGCTCCTTTTCCCATGAGCACCCACGGCCAAGAAGAGGGTGGCCCCTCGGCCGCCTGGCCCCTCCTGGCTCTCCTCCTCCTGATCATCTTGGGGAGCGTCGTTGTGGCGGCCTCCGTGGAAGGGCTGCGATTGCTCCATCCTGCGGCGGATCTCGGGGGGACGTGGGCGCTGGTGATCCGGATCGCCGGAGGGGTGGCGGTGTTGGCCGGTGCGGCGGTCCTCCTCGGAGACCGGACAGACGCTGTCGGCGCCGGGGCGCCCGGTCGGGCTCCAGGCCGGGGCCCCGTGGCGAACCCCGTGCGCAACGCCGCCATGATCATGGGCCTGGTCACTGCCATCGCGTTGCTCGTCGCCCCTCCCCTGACTCTCCGGGACCTCGTCCGGCCCAGGGCAAACGTGGACCGGAGCGACCGGGACCGGCGTGGCGGGCCGGGAGACGACCGCGGTAGCACTTCCGGTCTGAGCGGGGAGGGCGGAGGAGCGAGGGCGTCCAGCGGCGGCGGCATCGATCCGCAAGTGTCGGGCGTCTCCAACGACCGCCAGCACGAGCCCCTATTGCGGCGCATGGCCCGGAACCTCCCCCTTTTCGCCATCCTTGCCGTGGTTCTGGTGAGCGCCCTCATGCTCCGGCGCCACTTGAACCGCCGCTACCTGGCGTGGGGGGCGGACCTTCCGCCGCCGGCCGAGGAGATGGAGGCGGGACTGGAGGCATCCCTGGACCTGGTGGCAGCCCCGGGGGGTGATCCCCGGCGGCAGGTCACCGCCGCTTATCAGCGCCTGTTGGCCTCTCTGACCGCGGCGGGGGCACCCCGACTGACCCCGGAGGCTCCCCACGAGCACCTCTATCGAGTGCTGGGGCCTTTGGGGGCGAACCCCGAGCCTCTCCACCAGCTGGCGGCGCTTTACGTGATGGCCGCGTTCAGCGAGCGAGCGGTCACGGACCGCCACCGGGCCACGGCCGTGGAGGCGCTGCGGGCGAGTCTGGAGGGCCTGAAGGCCCTTCGCGCCGTCGCTCTCTCCGACGATGCCCCTCTCGCCGTCGCGGAGCCACGGCCATGAACGAATCAGGATTCCGGCCCCGGAGCGTCGCTGCCGGCGCGGTGATCATCGGCGGCCTCCTTCTCCTTCTCTTCCCCCGCTTCGCCCTGAGCATTGTCCAGGTCGTGATGGTCACGGTGGCGGTCGTGGCGGGCCTCCATGTCCTGACGGTCCACGTCCCGCCCTCGGGTTGGATGTCCCCCTTCAAGTGGCTGTCGCCCTTCGTCTGGCTTCCGCCCCAGCGCCGGAGACGGACTGGACTCGGGGAGATCGATCTCATCGCCTCGAAGATCTCGGGTTGGCGTCGGCCCATCCCCTCCGGGCCCCCCATGCCCTCCGCCGTCTTGCGGCTCTTGCGGCCGCTGATCCGGACGGCGCTGGACCTGGGTTCCCCGCAAGGTTTGGCGCCCGGGGTCCCTCTTCCGACTCCCCCCGAACCGGATCTCGAGGAGGATCCCTCCCTCAAGAGTCCATGTCAGCGCCTCTCCCCCCTCACCCTGGCCGTTCTGGCGAGCGATGGGCCGGGGGGGCCCCGGTGGTACCTCCCCCACCCCCCTCACCCTCGGCAGGTGACCGAGGTGGTGAACCACGTGCTGGACGAGCTCGAGCGCCTCGCAACCGACCCCACCCAACGAGGAATGACATGACGACCTCGTCGACGCCGCAAGATCCCCAGGCAGGAAGCACGGTTTCCGCCGCCGGCCAACCCACCCGGGACGATCCGGCAGCCCTCCCCTTCGAAGAGGCGTTCCGGGTCGCCGAAGGCATTCTGGACGAGGTGTGCCGCGCCGTGGTGGGGAAGAGGGAGGAGATCCGGCTGATCCTTGCGGGCCTGGTCGCCGACGGCCATGTCCTTCTGGACGACGTTCCCGGCGTGGCCAAGACCCTGACGGCCCGCTCCGTGGCCACGGCTGCCGGGCTGACGTTCTCCCGGGTCCAGTTCACCCCCGACGTGCTCCCCGCCGACATCACCGGGTCCCTGGTCCTGGACCTGACCACACGCCGTCCCGAGTTCCGGCCCGGTCCGGTCTTCACGAACATCCTCCTGGCGGATGAAGTGAACCGGGCTCCGGCCAAGACCCAGGCGGCCCTGCTGGAGGCCATGCAGGAGCGTCAGGTCACTGCAGACCGGACCACGCACAGGTTGCCGAGACCGTTCCTTGTTATCGCCACCCAGAACCCCATCGAATCGGAGGGGACCTATCCCCTGCCCGAGGCCCAGCTCGACCGGTTCCTGATCAGGACCACCATGGGGTACCCCTCGGGGAGCAACGAGGTGGAGATGGTGGTGGATCGGCTCCAGCGGCGCAGGGACGAGGTGAGCCTGAGCCCGGTGTGCGACGCGGAGACCTTTCTCGCCCTCCAGCGGTCGGTGGAGAACATCCACCTGGACGAGCGGCTGCTGGCCTACTCTGTGGCGTTGGTGCGCGCGACCCGCTCAGAGCCCCAGCTAGCCGTCGGCTCCAGCCCCCGGGGGACCCTGGCGCTGGTGAAGATGACGCGGGCGGCTGCCCTCCTGGACGGGAGGGAGTACGTGAGCCCCGACGACATCCGCTCCATGGTGGTGCCCGCGCTGGCGCACCGGGTGGTGTTGAGCGACGACGCCTGGGCCCGCCGCGTGAATCCCGAGACGGTGGTCCGGAGAGCCGTGAACCGGGTCCCGGTGCCGCAGGTCACATGAGGTTTCCCCCCACCCTTCCGTTCCTCCGCCCGGCCTCGGCCGAGACCATACCGGAGGCCCGGAGCACCCTGGACAGGATGCGTCGGCGGGCCGATCCCCGGCTGCCGGCGTATGTGGTGGCGGGGTTCGGGGGGTTGATCCTGGCGATCGCCACCGGCCAGCGTGAGTTGGCGGCGCTGGGGGCGCCCTTCCTCGCGCTGGCGGCCCTGGGGCTCTTTCCCCGGGAGCCCGGAGGGATCCGGGGAGAGGTGCGGTTGCAGGAGAGTCTGGCCACGGAGGGGGACGTGGTGGAGGGGGAGGTCTCCGTCGAGTGGGAGGAGGTGGCGGAGGTGGATGTGATCCTGGCTGGCTGGCGGGGCGTTACCCCGGTGGATCCCGCTCCCGTCGTGGGATGGTCGCTTCCCCCGGGAAAGGGCCCGGTGACGCTCCCCTTCAGGCTCCAGGCACGGTCCTGGGGGGTTCACGACCTCGGTGCCCTTTGGGTCCGGGCGCGAAGGCCCGGGAGCTTCGCGTGGAGGGAGCAGAAGCTGGCTCCGGCACCTACCCTCCGGGTCCTTCCCACCACTCTGCGACTGAGCCGGATGCTGAAGCCCGCCGAGCCCCGAGCCATCGCGGGGATGCATCTGGCCCGCCTGCGGGGTCACGGGACCGACTTCGCCGAGCTCAGGCCCTACCAGCCCGGCGATCGGCTGCGGGACCTCTCCTGGGGAACCTCGGCCCGGCTCGGGGAGCCATGGGTGCGGGTGAACCACCCGGAGAAGACCGGTACAGTGCTCCTCCTCCTGGACGCGGTCTTCAGCGAGGACGAGAGGAGCCAGGAGGCGTTGGCCCGGGCGGCGCGGGCGGCGTGGACGGTGGCGTCGGTCCACCTGAGATCCCAGGACCGGGTAGGGTTCCTGGCCCGGGGCCGGACCGCCGCCTGGCTTCCCCCCAAGGGGGGTCCCCGGGCCCGGTGGTTGCTCATGGCGGAGCTCCTGAGCGTGGGGCGCGCCGCGGAGGACCAGATGCGGCGGAGACGATCTCCCGGCCGCATGTTCGTTCCTGCAGATGCCCTGGTGGTGGGAGTATCGACCCTACGTTCCCAGGTGTTCGCGCCGGAGCTCCTTCACTACCGCCGGGCCGGCCACACCACTGTGGCCCTGATCATCGATACGGCGGACCTCCTTCCGGAGGCAGGCTCCCCGGTGGGGGCGGCGGCCCGCCGGATCTGGTTGGCGCAACGGGAGGCGGAGCGGCAGGCCCTCGAGCGAGGTGGTGTGTCCACGGCGGTGGTCACGGCGACGGGGGGTGCCGGTCCGGCAATCCTGAGCCTTCGCCGCAGGTTGGACACCGCCCGGAGGAACATCCCAACCGGAGCCGGGGCCCTATGAACCCGTGGTGGCTGGCCCGCCTGGGCCTGGCGATTCTGGCGGTCCTCATGGCCACGGTGACGAGCGCCGTCGTCGTGACCTTGGGGGCAACTGGCGTCTACGTCTGCGGAGCCGGGGCGTACGTCTCCATTGCCGCCCTCGCACTGTTGTCCCCCGCGGCCATCGCCGCCCAAGTGCTGAGCGGGCAGGTCCTGGTGGGAGCCCTCCTCCTGAGGCACGAGGGGCCTGGAATCCTCATCGCGGCGCTGCTGGTGGGCACCGTCATCGTCACTGCCGAGATTCTGGCGGCGGTAGCCCGGGTGGACAGCCCTTTGGGGAAGCATCCCCGGGGTGCTCTCCCGCGGGCTGGCTTTGCCGCCCTGGTGGGTGGAGGGGTCTTCGTTGCCGTGGCGTTGGCGGGCGGCCTCCCAGGGCCCACCGGCCTACTCGCTACTCTGGTAACCTCCGGGGCATGTGTCGCGATGGCAGGCGTTCTTCACCTTCTCCGTTGGGACGGCAACTCTTGAACGTCAGCCGAAATCGCTGGGAAGGCTGATGAGGTTACACGGACCCATCACGGACCAGACGCAAAGCCCCTGCCTTTCGAAACAAAGCCACGGGGTACCTCGTGGGGGGTGAGCCACCAGCCCCACGGGAGAC
>JASFRP010000163.1:0-6963 GCA_050114895.1 Gemmatimonadota bacterium | reverse complement strand
CTTCCTGCAGGGTGCCCGGGAGATGGGTATCCAAGCCTCGACCCGCCTGGCCGGACCCGCCACCTGCTCCCGCCGGAAGCCCCCCAAGACCCAGGCCCACTCCCGCCGCTGCCGTCCCCGCCAGGAAATCTCGTCTACTGGTCATGCTTGCCCCCTCGTTTTCGCTGGTCTCTGACCGCCCAACCGCCTCACTTCCATCCCTGGAAGTCCGTCTCGACTCGCGGGCCGCCTGCCCGGAGAGCCCCGCTCATACCGGCCAAGCGCCGACCCCGAACAGGGTCACCAGGACCTTACGGCTCCTCGGCGTTCCCGTTTCGCACCCGCCACGCAGCAAGCAGGCGCTCTTCCCGACCGGGATTCATCCCGGACCTGAGATCGTTCTGCCGGTCGGACGGTTCGGAGAGAAACCACTCCAGCGTCTCCCCAGCGGTCACGGCCAGCGGTCGGAAGGTGAGGCCCGCAGCCACGGCCCGGGCGTTGCTCATTCGGGCGAAGCCGGCCGTGCTCCCCCGGGGGGGAAACCAGGCAGGCATGTCGGACCAGGCTCGAATTCCCATTTCCTCGAGAAAGTCCGCATCGATCCAGACGAAGGATACGGGGGTCGGTGTAACGGCTCGGATCCCGTAGAACATCTCGGCCGAGGTGAGGGGGGACCCGGGACCTACGGCGTTGAAGATCCCCGCCGTCCCATTCTCGCACACCCGGATGACCCATTCCGACACGTCCCTGGCATCGATGAACTGCATCGGGTCCTTGGGGGTCCCGGGAACGGCCACCACCCCTCCCCGGTGGGTCCGGACGACCCAGTAGGTCCACCGGTCGGTGGTATCTCCCGGACCGACGATCAGGGACGGTCTGACGATTGTGGCCCTGCCGGGAAAAGCCCGTTCGGCTTCCTCTTCGCACAGGGCCTTGCTCGGGCCGTATCCCGACCACTCGTCCTTGGGAAGATCCGGGCGTCCCACGGGAGCCGTTTCCTCGATCCCGATCTCCGCACGGGAGGCATATACGGACTGTGTGGAGATGAAGACGTACTGCCCCGCACTGTCCTTCAGTAGCTGGGCGGAGTCACGAGTCCATTGGGGATTCGACGATGAGTTGTCGATGACTACGTCCCACTCCCGGCCCCGAAGCGCGTCCAGATCTCCGGCTGCCCGATCGCCCCTGAGCTGCTCGATTCCCGGGAAGAGCTCGGGCGCTGTCCGCCCCCGGTTGAAGAGGGTGAGGGCATGTCCACGCTCACGGGCATAGCGCACCTGGTGGGGCCCGATGAAGCCCGTTCCCCCCAGGATCAGGATCCGGAGAGCCCTCCGGGGTTCCCCCCCGTTCAGCCCGCCCGGAGGTCCGGCTCCCGGGGCCCACGCGGGCCCCGTGACCATCCTGGTCCCCGTGTCCGATCCGGTGAGGGGAGAGGCTCCGAGCCCCAATGCCCCGACGGCCCCCACCGAGGTTCTCAAGAAGTCGCGTCTCCGAATCGTCACCCTTCACTCCTTTCCTCAGGCTCCTCCGGGTTCCGGCGGTCCGGATGCATCGAAGGCCTTTCCCTGGAAGTGTCTCCCCTGGTCAACCGTTCGGCACCTGCCCCCCCTTACCCGCCCCCCCGGAGCCGATAATCGAGAGGGGGATCCCGATCACCCAGGAGGGGATCATATCGGAAGTCCGTTCCCCGTCGATCCCGGAACTCCTGGCCGATCTCCGTGAGCTTCTCCGGATCCGAGAAGAGGTCCACGGCGGTGAAGGCCATAGCCTTTGCAGCCACAATCATTCCCTTCACACCGATGGACATCCCGTCCGCCGCCACGGCTTGCCATGTATGGGCCGCGGTACCCGGGACCCAGGTGGCCGTGACCAGAGTCCCCATGGGCGTCATCCAGCTGACGTCCCCGTTGTCCGATGAGGCATAGCCTTGCTCCCATTCGAAGGGCTGAATCTCCTCCTGGGAGCCCAGGGGGAGGCCCGTCCCCAGCGTTTCCTTGATGAGGTCGGCGAACCGCTGTTCCTCCTGGTCGTACGCGACCCCACCCACGGCTTTCAGGTTCTCGTAGACGAGACGTTGGAGAGACTCCACCGGAAGGCGGGAATAGGAGCCTCCCATGACCTCCACCTCCACCGTCGTCCCGGTCCCGCTGGCGGCCCCTTCCGCCGCGGCCACCACACGATCGAAGATCTCCCTTGTGGTCTCAGGATCCGGGTGTCGCACGTAATAGTAGACCTCGGCATAGTCCGGAATGACGTTGGGCGCCTCTCCCCCGGCGGTGATGACGTAGTGGATCCTCGTTTCCTGGGGGACGTGCTCCCGGAGGAGGTTCGTCATGTAGTCCATGGCCTCCACCCCGTCCAGTGCCGATCGCCCACGGTCCGGGGCCGCGGCGGCGTGGGCCGAGACACCCCGGAATCGGAACATCGCAGACTTGACCGCCAGGTTGGACCCGGGGCTGGCGTCGTTCCGGTCCGAGGGGTGCCAGGTCAGAACGACGTCGGTGTCGTCGAACAGACCCGCTCGAACCATGTAAACCTTCCCCGAGCCCCCCTCTTCCGCAGGCGTCCCGTAGAAGCGGATTGTACCCTCCGACCCCGTCGCCTTCAGCCACTCCGACGCGGCGATGGCCGCCGCAGCCGAAGCAGTGCCAAAGAGATTGTGACCACAGGCATGCCCGCGGTCCTTCCCTTCGATGGGCCGCCGCTCGGGGACACGGTCCTGATTGATACCCGGCAAGGCATCGTATTCACCCAGGATGCCCACGATGGGGTGCCCGCTTCCGTACGATGCCACAAAGGCTGTGGGGATCCCCGCCACTCCCCGCTCCACCGAGAATCCGTGGGCCTCCAGCTCCTCCGCAAGCAACTCGGCGCTCTGGGTCTCCTGGTAACCCAGCTCCGCCAGATCCCAGATCTCCATGGCTACCTGGGAGAGGTGCTCGGTCTGGCCATCGAGGTATCGGGCCAGTCCGTCCTTGGTGGTCGTCTGGGCCCATACGGGGTGCGGGCACAGCACCGAGGCGAGGATGAGGAGGTTGAGAAGTACACGACAGGTGGCACGCATTTCGACTCTCCCTTCCGGGTTCAGGCGCTCCGGGCCAGCCCAAGCGACTTCGGCGACGTTCCGGGTCCTCCGCCGCCGGCCCTCCGGCGTTGAGCCCACCCCAATCCGAGACCGATGATCATCCAGATCCCTGCCACAGGAACGTTCACGAACGCCAAGGCGGTCAGGCCGAGGCCCATGGCCATGAGACCATTGTAGCTCCAGGCTCCCGTCTGGTCTCCGGCCCGATAGACGAAGGTATCGATGAAGTTCTTCGCCTTGTACTTGTCTTCCCTGGAGAGGACCGTGTACAGCGCCTCCAGGGCCGGTTTCATCAACCCGTAGCTCCACCCCCGCCTCAGCGTCTGGACCACCGTCAAGACACCCAGGGTCGGCACGGCACCCAGGATCCCGAACCCCAACGCCGTCACCAGCGGGAGGACGGCCAACGCCACACCCAGGCCAAACCACTTGATGATGCGCCCCGTGAGGAAGGCCTGGGTGAGGAGCGTCAGAAGGTTCACCAGCAGGTCGATGCGAGCGAAGAAAGCGGTCCTGGCTCCCGAATCGGCGAAGTGACGGGAGACGATGTCGGCCTGCTGGAAATACATGGCGGTGGAGGAGAAGGTAAAGAGGAAGATGAAGAGAATGATGGCCAGGAGGTAGGGGGACCGAAAGGCACCGGTGATTCCTGCCAGGACTCCCCCACCGATGGCAATGTCCTCGTCCTCCGGGGAACCGGCGCGTTGACGCTTGGCTCTTCCACCGAGGGCGCGAACGCACCGGAGGGCGAGCTCGAGAAAGAAGGCCGAAACGAGCAACAGGTTCACCGGGCCGATGATCCCCCCCAAAAAGGCGGTGACGGAGGAACCGAGAATCGCTCCCAGCGTCCCTCCCAGGCCGATGAAGCCGAAGAGGCGTTTCCCCTGCTCCGACCGGAATATGTCCGCCATGAACGCCCAGAACACCGAGACCACGAACAGGTTGAACACGCTTGTCCAGATGACGAAGAGCCTCCCCACCCAGACGAAGGCATCCTCCGGAACGACCCGGAGCAGGAGAAAGAAGAGGAGGAGATTGAGGATGAAGAACCGGTATGCGATGGCAAGGAACAATCTTCTCGGGTACCGGGTCACCGTCCAGCTGAAGAGGGGGTGCACCAGAAGGGTGCCCGCCAGCGTTCCGGTGAAGAGCCAGGCCAGGTTCTCCACCCCTCCGGCCACCGCCATCTCGTCCCGGATGGGACGGATGATGTAATAGCTGGTCAGGACCAGGAAGAAGTAGGCCCCGGAGAGGAAGAGAACCCCCACCTCTCCGGGCCGGACCTCCACCACCCTCTGAAGAAGCCGGGTGAGCGACCCTGCTGGGCCTCTTTCGGTGTTCTCCGGGCTCATGGTCCTCGAACGTGATGGAACAGATGGGTGTGGGATCAGAGCCGTTTCCCGGTGGGCCGGATCCCGGACCGGGGCAATATAGCGGGGGTGGAGAGAAAAGCGCGGGGAAAACTCACCCAGCTCGAGGCCCCGTGGAGCGTGGCCCCCCCCGGCCGTCCCGGACCTGTCAGTGAAAGGCAGGGACCCGGCAGTGCACGGCCCGAGTCCTACAGTAAGAGGCCGGGGCCCGTTTCCCTGAGACCGGGAGCTTCCCTCCCCCGTGCCATCGACCGCTCGTGGGCCTATCCTTCACCGTAGAGAAGATCTTCATTGAACCCCGCGAGGGCAGGGCCCGGAGGAAGGAGCCGGAATGAGGCGCGACGTCATGCTGGAGAGGGCCAGGGATACAAACAAGGCCTGGGACTTTCTCGTCATCGGGGGCGGCGCCACCGGCGTAGGCGTGGCCTGCGATGCCGCCTCCCGGGGCTACGGCGTCCTTCTCCTGGAGCAGAGCGATTTCGGTAAGGGGACTTCCAGCCGGAGCACCAAGCTGGTCCACGGGGGCGTCCGTTACCTTCAGCAGGGTAACATTCCCCTGGTCATGGAGGCCTTGAAGGAGCGGGGTCGACTGCGGCGAAACGCGCCCCATCTCGTTAAGGACCTCGCCTTCGTGGTGCCGAACTACGTCTGGTGGGAGGCTCCCTTCTACGGGATCGGGATGAAGGTCTACGACGCCCTGGCGGGGAAGTACGGATTCGGTCATTCCAGGAATCTGTCCCGGGAAGAGACCATCGAGCGCCTCCCTACCATCGAGACGGAGGGGCTACGCGGCGGGGTCATGTATCATGATGGTCAGTTCGACGACGCCCGCCTCCTCATCGACCTGGCGCAGACCGCCGCCGGCCAGGGAGCCGCCCTGTTGAACTACACCCGGGTCACGAAGCTGGTGAAGGATGCCCAGGGATTCGTAGTGGGGGTGGAAGCGGAAGACGGGGAGAGCGGAGAAACGCTCAGGGCCACCGGCAAGGTGGTGGTCAACGCCACTGGGCCCTTCGCCGACGGCATCCGGCAAATGGACGACCCCGCAGCGCAGGCCATGATCCGGCCCAGCCAGGGCGTTCACCTGGTGCTTCCCAGGTCCTTCCTTGGGGGTGAGTCCGCAATCATGGTACCCCACACCGACGACGGCCGTGTCCTCTTCGCCATCCCCTGGCATGGCGTGGTGGTGGTGGGGACCACCGATACACCTGTTGCGGATGTCTCCCTGGAGCCCCAGCCCCTGACGGATGAGGTGGAGTTCCTCCTCACCCACGCGGCCCGCTACCTCACACGGGATCCGGCCCCCGGGGACGTTCTCTCCTGCTTTGCCGGCCTCCGGCCCCTGGTGGGGAGTGGAGACGATGAGGACACGGCATCCCTTTCAAGGGACCACACCCTCCAGGTGTCGAAGTCGGGCCTCATGACCATCACCGGGGGAAAGTGGACCACTTTCAGGAAGATGGCGGAAGACACAGTGGACCACGGGATCGTCCTGGGAGAGCTGGAGCCCCGGGAGTGCGTGACCCGTGAGCTGAACCTCCACGGCTTCCACACGCACCCCGAGCGTTTCGGGGCACTCTCGGTCTACGGCTCCGACGCTCCGGCGGTGGAGGCTTTGCTGTCATCCGACCCGAAGCTGGGGGAGCCCTTACACCCCCGGCTCGATGCCAGAGCCGGAGAGGTGATATGGGCCGTCAGACAGGAGATGGCCCGCACCGTGGACGACGTCCTGGCCCGCCGTACCCGTTCCCTCCTCCTGGATGCCCGAGCGGCGGCGGAAGCGGCCCCAGGCGTGGCCCGGTTGATGGCCGATGAGCTGGGTCGGAGTCAGTCGTGGGCCAGGAGCCAGGCGTCGGAGTTCCAGGAGCTCGCCGCGGGGTACTTTCTGGAATGACCGTCCCGGATCCGCCCTCAGGGAAAACTACTCGCTGGTCAGGGCTACCACCGGATCGATGCGAGTAGCTCGGCGAGCCGGGAAGAAGCACGCCACCAGGCCGGTCATCGCCAGCAGCGTCGCCACCGCCACCATGACCCCCGGATCGGTGGGCCGGACCCCGTAGAGGAGGGATTGAATCAGCCGCGAAAGGCCCAGGGAGCCGAGCCCCCCCAGGACGAGTCCCGCCCCCACGACCTTGACTCCCTGCCCCACCACGAGCTGCACCACCTCCCTCGCTCCGCTCCCGATGGCGATCCGGATCCCCATCTCCCTCGTCCGCTGGGTCACGGAGTAGGCCAGGGCCCCGTAGATTCCCACACCCGCCAGGAAGAGCGCCACGCCCGCGAAGATCATGAGAAGAAGCATGGGAGAGCGCCGCTCCACCAGGGAGGCGTCGATGCGGTCCTGCAGCGTCCGGGCCCCGTAGAAGGGGACTTCCGGGTCGAGGCGGGAGACTACTTCCCGCGCCGGCTCGGTGAGAGCCAGAGGGTCTCCGTCGGTCTTCATGACCACCGTGGCCACCGTTTGCGGATCCTGGGCGAAGGGGAAGTAGTAGGCACCCACGAACTCGCTCTCCACCAGGTCGTTCTGTC
>JASFRP010000162.1:0-7007 GCA_050114895.1 Gemmatimonadota bacterium | reverse complement strand
ACAAGAGGGGAGGCGGGCCCGGGGGGTACTCCCCGGGCCCGCCTCCCATCACCCTACCTTCGGCCCCGGCGACCGATCCGGCCGCGGCGGAGTGAAGGGAGCCTCAGCTCTCGCTCTTGATGGAGATCTTCCGGCTCTTGGCCTCGGGGGCCTTCGGCATCTGCACGTGAAGGATGCCGTCCTTGAACTGGGCGGTGATCTCTTCCGTCTTCACGGTCCTGGGCAGGGTGAAGCTCCGCTCGAAGGAACCGTAACAACGCTCCCAGAGGTGGTAGCGCCGGTCGTCGCCCTCCTCCCGAATCTCCCTCTTCTCGCCCCGAAGGGAGAGGACGTTGTTCTCCACCTCGATGACGACGTCGTCGATGTTCATGCCCGGGAGCTCCGCGGAGAGGATCAGCTCCTCCTTGGTCTCCTCCACGTTCACGGCGGGGGTCCACACGCTCCGAGCGACAGCCTCGCCCTGGCCGGGAGCCACGAATAGCCGGTTCAAGCGCTCTGAGACGTCCTCCAACTCCTGCCAGGGAGAGAGGAAGGGAGAGCGGCGGGTGTAGCGTGCGATAGCCATGGTCTTTCCTCCTTACAGATTGGTGCGGTCCGTTGATTCTCCAGTCCGGTCCGGGACCCCGACTGCGGGCTTGCCTGCCCTGGTCCGGCTGCGTTCCGGCTCGTACACGTTTGCAGGAGGCGTGCCAGAAGATCACGATGCCAGATCTGCCAAAATGAATCAATACAATGACTTACAGGCCCGCTCTCTCGGTCGAATTGGCGGGCGGGTCTGGGATTTGCAGGTGGGGGGCTGCCATTCCGACAGATAGAAACCGGTGGCAGCGAGAAGGGCGATGGAGTATCCGCCGGCCTCCCTCAGCCGTCCCGAGCCAGCGCCAGCGCCAGCTGCGCCGCCCCTCTGGCCGGTATCACCGCCCGTGACACCAGGCGGCCTCCCACTCGGGTCACCAGGGGCGCCAATCTTCGGCGGAGAAGGCTCCCTTCCACGGTGAGGCCTCCCACCAGGGCCATGGGAATGAGGTCCTTCGAGTCGGGCCAGCGGGACCGGACCACCTCCAGATGCCGGAGGAGCGCCATCAGCCCCTCCGCAAGGATCTCCGCAGCCTCCCGGTCTCCGGCCTCCGCGGCCTCCAGGACCAGGGGCGCCAGCGCCGCGATCTCCCCCTTGGACGAGTTGGCCGTCCACGGGATCAGGGCCCGGGGCTCCGGGAGGCCGAGCGTTTCCAGGACTACCCGGCTCAGCGCCGTGGAGGCGCTTCTGCCGTCGGCGGCCCTGGCGATGGCTCTCAGACCCTGGAGGCCCATCCAATAGCCACTCCCCTCGTCCCCCAGCGGCTCCCCCCATCCCCCCACGCGAATCTCGCGTCCCCTGGGGTCCCGACCCCAGGCTATGGACCCGGTGCCCACCACCAGGAGAACACCCGGACCTCCTCCGAAGGCGTCCCGGTGCGCCCCCTCCACGTCCGTCCCCACCGCCACGGACCGGGCCAGGGCTCGGGAAAGGAGTGCCTTCTCGACTTCGTCTCCCTCTCCCGTTCCCCAGGCTCCCGCCAGGCCGGCCCAGAGGGCCCGGAGAGGGAGTGGGCATCCCGCCTCCGCCGCGGCCGTCCGGACGGTGGTCTCGATGGCCCGGGCGACGGCAGCCGGATCGGAGGCATCGACGAGGGCTGGAGGCCCCTCCCCCGAACCCACCTCCCTTCCGTGCAGATCCAGGATCCTCGCCCTGGAGCCGGTGCCTCCGCCGTCCACTCCGGCCACGAACGCACTGGAGCCCAACTCCGGTCCCCGGGGCCCGGGGGCGGAATCCGCCACGTCCCTCATGTCGGTGTCCTCCGGCCCAGGCCCCACCCCACCAGGAAGGTCACCGCGGTACCGATGAGGGCGAACCAGGGCCAGGCGATCCTGTCGGGAATGGTGAGCCAGACGGTCATCACGGTCCCGATCCCGGCCACCATCCCGAGGATCGCGCTCCGCTGGTCGGCCCGCTCCACCAGCACTCCCAGTCCGAAGGCGCCCAGCAACCCGCCGTACACCACCGAGGCGATCCCCAGCGCCACCTCCACGGCCGTGGTCCCCCGGCTGAGGGGGATGAACAGGATCGCCCCCCCGATGAGGAGCACCGCCCAGAGAAGGGTGAACGCCTTCCCGGCCCTGAGGATGTGTGCCTCCTCCCCCGTCATCCCCCTCAACGGGGCCCAGAAGTCGTAGGCCGAGGCGGAAGCCAGGGAGTTGATGGAGGACGACAGCGAGGACATGGCGGCGGCGAAGATCCCCGCGATGAGGAGACCGGTGATCCCGGGAGGAAGCTCCTGGACGATGAAGAGAGCGAAGATCTCGTCGGACCGCTCGAAGGCCCGCCCCCGATAGAACGCCCAGAGCCCCAATCCCACTGCCAGGAAGATGAGGAACTGGACCATGACGCTGAGGGCGCTTCCCACCAGGGCCTTCTGCGCGGCTCTCAGGTCCCGGCAGGTCAGGAGGCGCTGGACGATGAGCTGATCGGTGCCATGGGAAGCCATGGTCAGGAAGCCCCCGCCCACCAACCCCGCCAGGAAGGTGTAGGGCACCCCAGGGTCCAGCCTGAAGTCGAAGAGCTGGAGCTTGCCCGCCGAACCGGCCGAGGAGAAGACCTCACCCCACCCTCCCGGGACCAGCCCCTGAAGGGCGACGGCGGCGATCAACGCCCCCAACAGGTAGAGGCCCATCTGGAGGGCGTCCACCCACACCACGGCCTTGATCCCTCCGAAATACGTGTAGACCAGGGTCAGGGCACCGATGACCGCGATGGACACCGGATAAGGCCATCCCGTCACCAGGGCCAGCGGGATGGCCGTGGCGAAGAGGCGGACCGAGTCCGCCAGAAGGCGGGTGAGCATGAACACGGCAGAGGTGAACCTCCGGGCTCCGGTTCCGAACCGGGTCTCCAGGAGGGCGTAGGCCGTGTTCAGCTCCCCACGGAAATACGCCGGGAGGAGGAGGAGGGAAACCATGATCCGCCCCGCCAGGTACCCGACGGTGAGCTGGAGAAAGGTGAGGGTCCCCAGGTATGCGACGCCCGGGATGCTGAGGAAGGTGAGAGTGCTGGTCTCCGTAGCCACCACCGACAGCATGACGGCGCCCCAGGGCAACTCCCGGTTTCCCAGGAAATAGTCCGTGCCTCCGGCTTGTCCCCGTCCCAGCCAGGCCCCCCAACCCGTGACACCCACCAGGTAGAGGAGGAGCACACCGAGGTCCAGGGGCGTGAAATGGCTCATGGGCCGGATTCCGTTCCCGTAGGTCTCCCTGGGCCCACCGGGCCCCCGGAGGGGGTTCCGGAACTCATCCCCCAACTCCCAGGCTGGACGTCGCCACAACCGGATTCTCGAGGCGCTTCCCTTCCCTCTCCACCACGAACGCCTCCATGGCGTAATAGGCGGGAAGGCCGAGGTGGGCCAGGAGGTCTGCGGTTCCCCGGTTCCGCTGCTCGGTGCGTTGCCAGAACTCCCGCTCGTCCGATCCGGGGAAGGGTGCCTTGTCCTTCTGGGATTGGTGCTTGAAGATCGCCAGGATCTTCCGCCTCAGCTCGCTCTCGGAGAGAGGTACCAGGACCGTGGCTTCCGATACCGCCCACTCCTGCCACGCACCCCGGTAGAGCCACAGATCCGGTGCCGGGCCGGAGTACTCCTCCAGGGCCCGCCGCACGGCGTCCAGGCACATCCGGTGGGTGCCATGGGGATCGGAGAGATCCCCTGCGGCAAAGACCAGCTCCGGGCGGATCTCATCCAGCACCTCCACCAGGATGTCCACATCAGCCTGCGTGATGAGGTCCTTCCTCACCTTCCCCGTCTGATAGAAGGGGAGGTTCAGGAAGCGGGCGTTCTCAGCCCCGAGGCCCACGGATTCCAGAGCGGAGACGGCCTCGGTCTCGCGGATGACCCGCTTGAGCTCCAGCACCTCCGGGATGTCCATCTCTCCCGGGGGCTTCCGGGCCAAAGCCTTCCGCACCTTCCCGATCTGCGTCCGGATGTCCACCGTATCCCCGCCCAGGACCTTCTCTCCCCGCTCGACGAAATCCAGGTACCGCCTCACCTCGTGGTCGAACACGGCGATGTTGCCCGAGGTCTGATACGCCACCGTCACTTCGTTGGCGTTGTTCGCAAGCTTCCGGAGTATTCCGCCCATGGAGATGACGTCGTCGTCGGGGTGCGGGCTGAACACCAGGACTCGCTTGCCCGCCGGCAGCTTGCTCTTTCCCCTGATTTTGGAGATGAGGCGGTTGAACACTTCCCCGTTCAACGGCCCTGCAGAGCCGTGCCGTGCCACGAGAGAGCTCAGGTGGTGGTCCCGGTAGTCCCTGGTGGAAAGGCGAAGGATCGACTTCCCCACTTCCTGGCTCAACCAGATGACCGCCTCCGTTTCCAGCGCCAGGGTCCATTCCACGTCCCCCAGGAGCCAGGGGGTCGCCACTCGGGTCAGCCCCGCCGCAGCCGCCGGATCCAGGTAGATGGTGGCGTTGGGGTGCTCCTGCAGGTAGGTGGCCGCCACGTCGGCGTGGACCTCCCCCTCCACGGCCCGTTTCACCACCACGGCCTTGTGCTCCCCCGTGGCGAGGAGCACCACTTCTCTCGCGTCCAGAATGGAAGCCACACCCATGGTCAGCGCCTCGAGCGGCACGTTCTCCTCGCCGAAGAAGTCCGAAGCGGCGTCGGCCCGGGTGATGGTATCCAGGAACACCAGGTGGGTCCGGGACTCCCGGGGAGAGCCGGGCTCGTTGAATCCGATGTGGCCGCTCCGTCCGATGCCCAGGAGCTGGAAATCGATGCCTCCGGCCTCCCGGATCTCCGTCTCGTACTGGGCGCAATACCGGTCCAGCTCGGCCTTCGGAACGGTCCCGTCCGGAATGTGGACGTTCTCCGGCGGAATGTTGATGTCCTGGAAGAGGTTCTCCCACATGAAGCGGACATAGCTGTGGGGGCTCTCTGGCTGCATCGGGTAGTACTCGTCGAGATTGAAGGTCACCACCCCGGAGAAATCCAGGCCTTCTTCCCGATGAAGGCGGATCAGCTCCCGGTAGACCCCGATGGGGGTGGATCCGGTGGCCAGCCCCAGGACGGCGTTCCTCCCCTCCGCGTTCCGCTCTCGGATGACGGCGGCGATACGGTGGGCCACGGCGCGTGCCATCTCCCCATGACCCTCCATGATGATGACCGGGACCTGCTCCATCCGCTCCTTGATCGTTCTCATCTTCGGAGTCCGTCGAGTAGGGGTCACCAGCGTCTCTTCTCCACTACCTGATCCGTCACCGACGTGGCCACGGCGTCGTGCACGGCCCTGCGGAGCGGCACGTGGCGGTTGTTCTCCCGGGTGGGGTTCGTCCGGGAGGTGAGGAGGACCACGAACAGGTCCAGCCCCGGATCCACCCAGAAGGAGGTTCCGGTGAACCCGGTGTGCCCGAAGGCCCTGTCGGAGAGATAGTCTCCGCTGGAAGACCCGGGCGAGGGGGTGTCCCATCCCATGGCCCGGGACGCCGTCTCATCGTAGCGCCGGGTGAAAAGCTCCACGGTGGTGGGGGCGACGATCCGGTAGGGTCCGGGGCGAGGGAGAGAACACGGTATCCCCGATCCGGCCTCCCCCGTGCAGGGGGGGGCGGTGCCCCCGTCCAGGAGGGTCTGGGCCAGGACCGCCAGGTCCCGGGCCGACGAGAAGAGACCGGCGTGGCCGGCCACGCCCCCCATGGCGTAAGCATTCTCGTCGTGGACCACGCCCCACACGTGGGTGAAGCGATAGTAGTCGTCCACCTCGGTAGGGGCGATGCGGGGAAGCAGGATCGGATCCGGATTGAATCCGGTGTCCTGCATCCCCAGGCGATCCCATACCCGCTGGGCCATGAACTCGTCCAGCCCCATCCCGGTGATTTTCTCGATGATGAACGCCACCGTCATCATTCCGATGTCCGAATAGACGGTGGAGTCACCAGGAGAGTACTGAAGGGCGAGCCCACCAATGGTGTCCTGAAAGGCCTCCTTTCCCTCCACCGTCTCGAAGAAACGAACGAAGGGAGGGAGTCCGGCCCGGTGAACCAGGAGCTGCCGGACGGTCACCGCTCTCTTCCGCGGATCTCCGGAGCTCCACCAGGGCAGGTAGGAGGTCACCGGGGCGTCCAGCTTCAGGCGTCCCGCCTCGGCCAGGATCATGGCGGCGGTGGTGGTGGTGGTCACCTTGGTGACGGAGGCCATGTCCCAGAGAGACGCAGGAGTGGCGGGAGGGGCTTCGGAGTCCCAGTCCAGGCGGCCGTATCCCCTCAGCCGGACCAGCTTGCCATGGCGGCCCACGGCAATGGCCAGACCGGGGGAAGCCGAGTCCGCCAGCGCCGCCAGGAGGAGGGAGTCCAATCCCGCCAGGGACTCCGGGTCCATTCCCACCGATCCTGGGTCCACCTCCAGGGGAGAGACCACGACGCCACCCACCCCCTCACAGAGCGCCGTCCATCTTTCCAGCTCTCGGCGTGCGAGGCAGTTCGTCCTGGCTTCCGAGTCCGAAGTGGTGAAAGGATCCCGGCCTTGCGCCTCCTCAGACCTCTCCCCACCCGGTGCAGCTCCCCGCATGATCCCCACCTCCAGGAGCTGGTCTGCCTCCCCTCCCAGACGGGGAGCGTCCACCACCGCGTCCCTCCGGAGGCCTTCGCCCCTGGCGTGGAGCGGAGGGATGCTGATGGGGAGCGTCCCTGAGATGGCGGATTCGCCGACGATGGCCCGGGCGGCCGCTCTCTGGGAGACTTCCCAGGGGCCCCACGCCACCAGATAGGTTCCCACCTCCGGGAAGGCGGAGAGCAGGTACGGGTTCCCCAGGGAGACGACCACCGTGGGCCTGCGGGCCTGACTCTCGGTGACGAACCGGACCAGACCCTCGGGAACCGCCACCTCCCCGGCCCCGGACCGCGGCGGAACGAATGCGCTTACCACGATCAGATCCACCGCACCCGCGTCCCACTCCAGGGCCTGGTAGTCGGAGTCCGGGCTCTC
>JASFRP010000161.1:0-7059 GCA_050114895.1 Gemmatimonadota bacterium | reverse complement strand
TCACGGTGGATGGGGCCTGTCAGACCGCCATCCGGAATGACGCACGGACCTTCGCCATCGATACCATCGGTACCACCCTTTCCCGGACGATTGCGGGGGGATACGGCGCGGGAACCAGGGTGAATCTGGAGCGTTCCATGGTCCTTGGGGGGCGCCTGGACGGTCATCTGGTACAGGGGCATGTGGACGGTGTGGGTCGGGTCCTGTCCATGCGCCCTGAGGGGGATTATTGGCTCATGGATTTTCAGGTTCCCCCGGTGGTGGAGGAGGTGGTGATCCTCCATGGGTCCATCACGGTGAACGGGGTGAGCCTCACGGTCAATGCCATTCCCACCAGGGGGCAATGTCAGGTAGGGATCATTCCCTTCACATGGGATCACACGAATCTGGGATCTTTGAAGCCCGGTGATCCCGTGAACCTGGAGGGGGATTTGATCGGGAAGTACGTCGCCAAGGTGCTCCAGGGCTGGAAAGGGGGCGCCTCCCTCAGCCTGGAAGGTCTCGAGGCGATGGGATATGGAGGGCCGGAGGCATGAGCTTCGATCAAGTGGCCGATGCCATCGAGGACATCCGCCAGGGAAAGCTGGTGATCGTGGCGGATGATGAAGACAGGGAGAACGAGGGGGACCTGGTCTGCGCGGCGTCGGAGATCACGCCGGAGACGGTCAACTTCATGCTGCGGCATGCTCGGGGGCTGATCTGCGTCGCCATGACCAACGAGCGAGCCGACGAGTTGGGGCTCCCGCTCATGACCGAGAACAACACGGATCCCAACAAGACCGCCTTTACGGTTTCGGTGGATGCCGCGACCCGCTTCGGGGTGACCACCGGCATCAGCGCTTACGACCGGGCGAAGACGATCCAGGTCCTCATCGATCCCGAGACCCGTCCGGCAGACCTCAGGCGCCCGGGCCACATCTTCCCTCTCCGGGCACGTCCCGGGGGGGTCCTCCGGCGGGTGGGCCAGACGGAGGCGGCTGTCGACCTGGCCCGTCTGGCAGGGTTGCCCGCGGCGGGAGTGATCTGCGAGATCCTCAATGAGGACGGGTCCATGGCCCGCCGGCCCGAGTTGGAGGTGGTGGCTGGGGCTCACGGACTCCGGTTCATCACGGTGGCGGATCTCGTTTCGTACCGTCTGGCCAGGGAACGGCTGGTGAAGCGAATCGCCGAAGCCGAGCTTCCCACGGCCTTCGGTACCTTTCGGTTGATCGGCTATACCAACATCGTGGATCAGCGGGATCACGTGGCGTTGGTGAAGGGGGACCCCGCCGGCCATTCAGACGTGCTGGTGCGGATGCATTCGGAATGCCTCACCGGGGACGTCTTCGGGTCGCGGCGGTGCGATTGCGGGGAACAGCTGCACGCAGCTATGAAGAGGATCGAGGAGGAGGGTGTTGGAGCCATCGTCTATCTGAAACAGGAGGGACGAGGCATCGGGCTGGCGAACAAGATCCGGGCGTACGACCTTCAGGATCAAGGTCGGGATACCGTGGAAGCCAACGAGGCCCTGGGGTTCAAGGCTGACCTCAGGGAGTACGGCCTGGGGGCTCAGATCCTCCTCGACCTGGGACTGACATCCATCAGGCTCCTCACGAACAATCCCCGGAAGATCGTTGGCCTGGAGGGGTACGGCCTCAAGATCACCGGCCGAGAACCCCTGAAGGTGGAGGCGGGCGATTTCAATCGAGAATACCTGGCCACGAAACGAACGAAGCTGGGGCATATCCTTTAATACTCGTCCGGGAGTTCAAACGTGAACGAGATCAATGGGGACCTCAACGGCGCTGGAAAGCGATTCGCCATCCTGGTGACACGATTTAACAGCCTGGTCACGGAGCAGCTGGTGACCGGCGCGAGGGACTGTCTGCTCAGGCACGGCGTGGCCGAGGGTGACATCGACCTCTATCGGGTCCCCGGGGCGTGGGAGCTCCCGGCGGTCGCGGCCAAGGTCGTCGCCCAGGGAAAGCACGATGCCGTGGTGGCGCTGGGGTGTGTGATCCGGGGGGGGACTCCTCACTTCGAGTATGTGGCGGGGGAGGCTACTCGGGGGCTGGGCGTGGTGGCTCGAGACGCCCCCATCCCGGTGTCCCTGGGAGTCCTGACCACCGACACCGTGGATCAGGCCCTGGAGAGGGCGGGCACGAAGGCCGGAAACAAGGGTTGGGATGCGGCTCTGAGCGCCCTCGAGATGGCCGAGCTCTACCGGCGGATGGAGTAGCGTTTTTGCCTCTCACTCGTGTGGCCCAGAACGGATCCCACCCCAGGGACCGAAGCCGGGCCCGAGCCTGGGCACTCCACGTCCTCTATCGGTGGGAGAGCGCCGGGGGCGGGGAGACGATTCTTCAGGCCCTCACCAAAGTGCTGCGCACCCGGACGGTCTCTGCCATCAGAGTGGCATACCTGGAGCTTCTCCTCGAGACCCTCCAGGACCATCTTCCGGAGGTAGACAAGATCCTCCAGGATTCACTGGAGAACTGGAGATTGGATCGTCTCTCCGTGATGGATCGCTCCATTCTCCGCATTTCGGGTACCGAGCTTCTCTACCTCGCCGAGATTCCTCCAAAAGTGTCGATTCAGGAAGGTATACACCTGGCTGAAGCCTACGGTGGAAAGGACTCCCCGAGGTTCGTGAACGGAGTGTTGGACGCCCTGTACAAGCGCTCGGGACACAAACCGTGACCCGGTGGAAGGGAGGCGGACTCCTCAGGTGAGGATCCTCGTGGTCAACTGGCAGGACCGGTTGAACCCGCAATCGGGCGGCGCCGAGATCCATCTCCACGAGGTGTTCGGACGATTGGCTGGGTGGGGGCACGAGGTCACCCTCCTGGCTTCCGGATTCCCCGGATCTGCTCCCCGGGAAGTGGTGGACGGCATCTCCGTCCATCGAGTCGGAGGCCGGATGACGTTCGGCCTCAGAGCTCCAGGATACTTCAAGAAGAGCTGGGAGGACGACCGGTTCGATGTGATCGTCGAGGACCTGAACAAGGTGCCGACCTTCATGCCCGTTCTCTCCCCCGTCCCGGTGGTTCTCCTGGTTCACCATCTGTTCGGCAAGACCGCATTCCAGGAGGCCGCGTTCCCGTTGGCAGCGATGACCTGGCTACTGGAGCGGACCATCCCCCTCGTGTACCGGGGGCTCGACGTCGTGGCCGTATCCCCGAGCACGGCGGAGGATCTCAGGGATCGGGGGTTGGAGGGTCCGGAAATCTCCATCGTTCCCAACGGGGTCGACCTGGACCGGTACTCTCCGGATCCCTCGGCTCCTCGTTCGGCCGACCCGACCATCCTGTACCTTGGCCGCCTCAAACGGTACAAACGGGTGGACCTGATCCTGAAAGCGATGGCAGTTCTGAAGGAGAGGGTGAAGGGGGTTCGACTCATCGTCGCCGGCAGGGGGAGTCAGGCAGCGAGGCTTCGGACTCTGTCTTCGAAACTGGGCTTGGGGGAAACTGTGAGCTTTCTGGGGTATGTGAGCGAAGAGGAGAAGATCCGCCTTCTTCGGAGCAGCTGGGTCCACGTTCTCACGTCGCCGAAGGAGGGATGGGGAATCTCGGCACTGGAGGCGGCCGCGTGCGGAACACCCACCGTGGCTAGCGATTCACCGGGGCTTCGTGATGCGGTCCTGGATGGGCGGACGGGTCACCTGGTTCCCCATGGCGACGTGTCCGCGTTGGTGGAGGCCCTCTGGGGCCTGCTGTCCACGCCCGCCGAGCGAGAGGATATGGGGAGGAATGCCCGGGTTTTCGCCGAAGGGTTCTCCTGGGAGGCATCGGCCCGGCAAATGCTTGTTTTTCTCGAAGATCGGGTGGCCCGGAGCTACTCGCGAAGATAGTTTTTTCTCACTTCTTTCTGGGCCGTTGGACCCACCGGCGGCCATCGAAAGAGGCGTGTTTCCACGGGAGGAGAGATGATCATCCAGATTGCGGCCCGTCAGTGTGAGATCCCAGAGAGCGTTCGGTCCCGAACGGAGGACCAGATTGGGAAGCTCAGCAAGTACGAGCCCCGTCTGTCGGGTGCGGAGGTAGTGTTCCGAACTGAAAAACATCTCAAGAAAGTCGAGGCAGTGCTGAAGGTACACCGGGACGAGCCTGTTGTGGCCGGTGGTGAGGGGGGCGAGTTCAAGGAAGCCCTCGATGTGATGCTCGATCGTCTCTCTCGGATCCTCAAACGTCGGCGTTCCCAGAAGACCGATCATCACGGGCCCAGCATCTCCGAAGCTGTCCCCATAGAAGAATGAAGAGGGAGTATTGAAGAGGCAGATCACGGTAGAGGAACTTCTTCGGGAGAGGGAGGACAGTCTCGGTCTGGAGAACCTGACCCCCGAGGCCGGGCTCCAACGTCCCATCGGACATCCGAACCCCACCAGCCCGGGGCTGGCTCTGGCGGGGTTCATGGAGCGGGTCCGGGACGGTCGAGCGCAGGTCTTCGGTGAGACGGAGATGGCCTACCTGGAGCACCTGGAGCCTCAGGTCGCGGTGGAACGATTGAGGGAGTTCTTCCATCACGAGATTCCCGTCGTCTTCGTGACGAAAGGGATACAGGTCCCGGAGTACTTTCTCTCCACGGCTGCGGAATACGAGATCCCCGTCTTCAGGACCACACTGGGGACGGGGGTATTCTTCCATAGACTCAACCCCTACCTGGAAGCGGGTCTGGCACCGACGGTGAGCCTGCATGGCTCGCTGGCCGATGTCTATGGCGTCGGGCTCCTCTTCGTGGGGGAGAGTGGGATCGGGAAGAGCGAATGTGTCCTCGATCTTGTGGAGCGCGGGCACCGTCTCGTGGCCGACGACCTGGTGTTCGCCACCAAGAGGGGCCATGACATCATCATCGGCCATGGGCATGAGTTTCAGCGACACCACATGGAGATCAGGGGGATCGGGATCATCGATGTCCGGGCACTCTTCGGCATCCGAGCCATTCGCCAGCAGAAGCGGATCGAGGTGGTGGTGCAGCTGGAAGCTTGGGACGACGGGAGAGACTACAGCCGCACGGGTCTGGAGCGGGAGGAGACCGAGATCCTGGGCGTCACGCTTCCGAAGGTGACCGTGCCCCTCAACCCCGGAAAGAACATTACGGTCATCTCGGAGGTCGTGGCCATGAGCCACCTCCTGAAATATGCCGGTATCGACCCTGCCCTGGAGTTCGACCAAAGGCTCCGAGAGGCCATGCGGCCCGTTCGGCAGTACCTGGAAGAGGACTATGAGTGAGGGTGTCGGGACTCGTGGTATCCTGGTCGCCCACGGGTCCATGGCCCAGGGTCTCGCGGATGCCGTGAGACGAATATCCGGAGTCGATGAGAGTGTCATCATTCCCCTCAGCAACGATGGGAAGTCGCCCCAGGCACTTCAGGAGGATCTGGACCGGGTCCTGGAGGGCGGTCCGGCCATCGTCTTCACGGACCTCCCCAGCGGGAGCTGCGCTCTCGCCGCTCGGCTATGCTCTCGGTCGCACCCCGACCAGGCGGTGGTGACGGGGGTGAACCTGCCGATCCTCCTGGAGTTCGTCTTCAATCGCCAGCTGCCGTTGAGGGAGCTGGTTCCCCGCCTCCTGGCCAAAGGGGTTGGGAGCGTGACGAGCGCCCCGGAGTTTCCCTGAGATGCCCATCGTCCTGTATCGGATCGATGAACGCCTCATTCACGGCCAGGTTGTCGTCGGGTGGGGTGGTCAGCTCAGGCCTGACCTGTTCGTGGTGGTGGACTCGGGCCTGGCATCCAGTGAGTGGGAACAGGAGCTCTACGCACTCGGAGTCCCCGAGGGGGCCCAAGCCACCTTCCTCTCTCCCGAGGAGGCCAGGAGGGCCCTCCCCCATCTCAGGAGTTCCCCCGAGAGAGCGGTGATCCTTACACGGGACGTCGCCACCATGCTGGCCATTGCCCGGGGTGGCGCCATGGAAGGAGAGTCGGTGAATCTCGGGGGCCTTCACTCCCAGGCCGGACGGGAGGAGGTTCTGCCGTATCTCTTCCTGGACGATGAAGATCGAGAGCGCCTGAAGGAGATCTCGGAGGAGGGAATCCGGGTGACTGCACGGGACCTGCCGGGATCCCACGAGGTACCCCTCAGCGAGCTCCTGGACTGAAGGGGGGGAGGGAAGACATTGGGCGATCCCATCTTTCTCATTGGCCTCGGGGGGATTCTTGCCCTCGACGGAACCTCCGTGGGTCAGTTCATGATCTCTCGCCCGTTGGTGGCGGGAACCCTCACGGGGTGGGCCCTGGGGGATCCATATCTGGGATTGTTGATAGGCGGACTGATTGAGCTGTATTTCATTCCGGTCTTTCCTGTGGGCGGAGCGGACTTTCCCGAAGGGGGCCCGCCGACCCTCGTAGCCGTCGCTGCCGCCTTCGGGGTCCCGGGCGCCGGAGGGATTGCCCTGGGGGTCACCCTCGGCCTGCTCTGGTGCCGACTGGCAGCCCTCTCGAATCGCCTTCTCAGGAAGGTGAACGGAACGCTTGTTCCGGATCCTTCCCGGGCTCCCGTCACGTCCCGACGAATCGTGGGAGCGCACCTTGCCTGTATGGCGATGGATTTCTGCAGGGGGGGGATCCTCACGGCTCTCGGACTGGTGGCGGCTCGGTGGGCGGCTGGTTCGCTTCCGGACATCTGGCCCCTGACACCGTCGTGGACCCTCGGACTCCTGATCCTGGGAGCCTCCCTCCCGGCTGGGGCCTTCGTGCGCTCCCTGGGAGGATGGCGGAAGCGGGGTGTGCTCTTCGCAGCCGGTGCGGGTGGGTTCCTCATCGGGAGCATCCTTCTGTGAACCCGGTGAACCGGATGGGACGCTGGGGCTGTGTCTCCACCTTCCTCAGGACCTTTCTCATCCAGGGGTCCTGGAACCGACGAACGATGCTGGGCGCCGGATTCGGTTTCTCCATCCTCCCCACCCTTCGCCAGGTGTATCGGGAGGACCCGGGGGGGTTCAAGGAGGCCGTGGGCCGCCATTCCGAGCACTTCAACGCCCACCCCTATCTGGCAAACCTGGCCCTGGGGGCCGTGTGCCGCATGGAGAAGGACGGCAAGGATTCCGAGGAGATCCGACGCTTCAAGCTGGCCGTTCGG
>JASFRP010000160.1:0-7071 GCA_050114895.1 Gemmatimonadota bacterium | reverse complement strand
GAGGATCGAGAGAGAGTTCGCGGGCAGGCCCCTGAAGATCGAGATCGGGCGCATGGCCCGGCAGGCCGCAGGATCGGTGCTGATCCAGTACGGTGACACGGTGATCCTGGTTGCAGCCACGGCACAAGACCGACCCACCCACCTCCCCTTCTTCCCCCTCACGGTGGAATACCGAGAGAAGAGCTATGCCGGCGGGAAGATTCCCGGAGGCTTCTTCAAACGAGAAGGAAGACCCGCCGAGAAGGAGATCCTGTCGGCCCGGCTCATCGACAGGCCTCTGAGGCCCCTCTTCCCCGACGGCTTCATGCACGAGACCCAGGTCGCCTGCTTTCCCCTGAGTGCGGATCAGGAGAATGATGCCGATGTCTGGGGTCTTCTGGGGGCCTCCATCTCCCTGAACATGTCGTCCATCCCCTTCCACACCCTCCTGGCCGGAGTGCGAATCGGGAGGATTCAGGGGACCTGGATCCTCAACCCCACGTTCCAGCAGCTGGAGTACTCCGACGTCGACATCGTGGTGGCCGGGACCGAGGAGGCCATCCTCATGGTGGAGGGTGGCGCCATCGAGGTGTCCGAGGAGGAGATCCTGACCGGGCTCGAGGTCGCCCACACCGGGATCAAGGAGTTGATCCAGATCCAGCGGGAGATCATTCCCGAGAGTCGGCCACCGGAGATGGAATGGACGCCAATCCTTCCGGACGAGGATCTCAGGGCCAAGGTCGAAGGATTGGCCAGGACCCGGGTCGCAGAGGCCCTCCAGCTTTCCGAGAAGCAGGAGAGGAGCCAGGCCATGGCTTCTGTTCAGGAAGACATCTTCTCCCAGCTGGTGGAGGAGGACGAGCAGTATGCCGACGACCAGGGAGACATCAAGGAGATCCTCCGGGGCATCGAGAAGAGAACGATGAGGGAGCGGATCCTGAGGGACGGGGAGCGCGCCGATGGACGCTCCGTTGACGAGATCCGACCCATTAGCTGCGAGATCGGGATTCTCCCACGGACCCATGGCTCGGCCCTGTTCACCCGCGGCCAGACCCAGGCGCTGGCGGTCACGACCCTGGGAACGTCCCGCGATGAACAACGAATCGACTCCATCGATACCAGTGAAGAGGTGACGAAGTCGTTCATGCTCCACTACAACTTCCCGCCCTTCGCCACCGGTGAGGCCAAGCCCTATCGGGGGACCAACAGGAGGGAAACGGGGCATGGCGCCCTGGCGGAGCGGGCCGTCCAACCCCTTCTTCCGGCGTACGACGATTTCCCGTACACGATCCGAGTCGTCTCCGACATTCTGGAATCCAACGGGTCCTCCTCCATGGCCTCGGTCTGCGGCGCATCCCTTTCCCTGATGGCAGCCGGGGTTCCCATGAAAGCCGCCTGTGCGGGGGTAGCCATGGGCCTGATCAAGGACGGAGACCAGACGGCGATCCTTACGGACATCCTGGGGTTGGAGGACGCCCTCGGGGACATGGACTTCAAGGTGGCCGGTACGCGGGCCGGGATCACGGCGATCCAGATGGATATCAAGATCGCGGGTTTGACCCACGAGATCCTCGCGGAGGCGCTGGGGCGTGCCCATAAGGGACGGATGCACATCCTGGACATCATGGACCAGACCATCGCCGAGCCAATGGACGACCTGTCGGAGTATGCCCCCCGCATCATCTCGATTCAGATCAATCCCGAAAAGATCGGCGAGATCATCGGACCCAAGGGGAAGACCATCCGGGCGATCCAGGATGAGTCCGGAGCGACCATCGACATCGATGACTCCGGCCTTGTGAAGATCGCCGCCGTTTCCGGTGAGGCCGGTCTGCGCGCCCGGGAGATGATCGAGGCCATCGTCCAGGAGCCGGAGATCGGCCGGATCTACGAGGGCCCGGTGAAGAACACGACCACGTTCGGGGCTTTCATCGAGATCCTTCCTGGAACAGAGGGATTGTGTCACATCTCCGAGCTTCAGGACGCCCGGACCGAGAAGACCGAAGATGTGTTGAAGAAGGGGGACATCACCAAGGTGAAGCTTCTGGCCATCGACGAGAAGGGTCGACTGAAGCTCTCACGGAAGGCAGCTCTCGCCGAGCTGGCCGGGGAGGGAGAGCGGCAACCCGAGTAGGCCGGGAGGATACGCCGCATGCACCGATACGATCCCCACCAGGCCACGGCCAGGGAGGAGGCCAGGGTGACCTCCCTCACCGGGGAGATGTCCGAGAGTCTCCTCCCCAACGGGATCCGGGTGCTGACGGAGCAGATCCCGGGCGTTCGCTCCGTTTCCGTCGGGGTATGGGTCCGACAGGGTGCAGCCCACGAATCCCGCGAGGCCATGGGCGCCAGCCACCTCCTGGAGCACATGGTCTTCAAGGGCACGGCGAAGCGCTCCGCCAGGGAGATCGCGTTGGCTCTGGAAAGCCTGGGTGGGTCCCTGGACGCGTACACGTCCCGGGAACACACCAGCTTTCAGGCTCGAGTGCTTGACGAGCACTTCCCGCTGGCCCTGGATGTCCTGGGAGACCTGACCTTGTGCCCCCTGCTCCGGGAGGAAGATCTGGCCCTGGAGCGGGAGGTGGTTCTGGAGGAGATCGCTACCGTCGAGGATACGCCCGACGATCTGGTGTTCGACCTTCACGGAGAGCTGCTGTGGGGTGATCACCCCTACGGCAACACCATTCTGGGGACCCGGGAGACCGTGGAAGGGATGTCGGCAGCCACCCTCCGGGAGATCCACGCGACCCGTTACACGGGTGAGAATCTCCTCGTGGCAGCCGCCGGGCATCTGGAACACGAGCGGGTGGTGGAGGGAGTGGAGCAGCTGTTCCGGGGTGTAGAGCCCGGAGAGCCGGTCCCGGAGCTGGGGGTTCCCGAGGCCCTCTCCACCGGGGCCCATCATCAGGAACGGGCCTCGGCCCAGACCCATCTGGTCATGGGTGGAGGAATCCCCGGGCATTCCGACGCCAGGCGGTATCCTCTGGCGATCATCTCATCCGCCCTGGGTGGGGGCATGAGCTCACGTCTCTTCCAGAAGGTGAGGGAAGAGCTCGCCCTGGCCTACTCGGTCTTTGCCTTTCAGTCCTTCTACTCGAGGGCGGGAATCTCAGGGGTGTACGTGGGGACCCGTCCCGCCACGGCCCGGAGGGCTGCGGCAGCGGTTCGGGAGGAGTTGGCCAGGGTCGCGCGGGAGGGAATTCCCCCCGAAGAGTTGGAGCAGACCAAGCAACAACTCAAGGGTCAGATCATGCTCTCTTTGGAGTCCACGGGATCCCGTCTCTTTCGTCTCGCCAGCTTCGCCCTCCACGGCGAGCCCTTTCTCACCCTGGACGAGGTCCTCAAGAAGCTCGACGCCGTCACCTCCCTGGAGGTGTCGGAAGCTGCCGGCGAGTTCTTCGATCCGGACAGGCTCCTCCTCCTCTCACTCGGTCCCTCGAGCTAGGCTTCTCCACACCCTATTCACCCTCCCTGCACTCGCGCCCTGCCTTCTCTTCCTGTAAAATGTCCGAATCTGGTTAAGAAAGACCGGGGCCCTTCCTGGGCCCGGTTGTGTGCAACCCTAGATGAGATGCGCGGACCATGCTGATTGGCGTGCCGAAGGAAATCAAGACGAACGAGAACCGGGTCGCTCTGGTTCCGGCGGGGGCGGAAGCCCTGATGGCAGAGGGCCACAAAGTGTTTGTGGAGAAGGGAGCCGGATTGGGGAGTGGGTTTGCCGATGCCGAGTACAAGGCGGTGGGAGCCCGCATTCTGCCTACCGCGGATCAGGTGTGGCAGAAGGCCGAGATGATCATGAAGGTCAAGGAGCCCATCAAGCCTGAATGGCCGAAGATCAAGGAAGACCAGGTGCTCTTCACCTACTTCCATTATGCTGCCGACCGAGCCCTCACCCTGGCTATGAAGAAGACCAGGTCGGTGAGTATCGCCTACGAGACGGTGGAGCTCTCCTCCGGTGAGCTTCCCCTCCTCACTCCCATGAGCGAGGTGGCCGGGCGCATGGCCATTCAGGAGGGGGCGAAGTACCTGGAGAAGTTCTTCGGAGGGCGCGGGGTACTCCTGGGCGGAGTTCCGGGCGTGCCGCCGGCGGAAGTCCTGGTCCTGGGTGGTGGGGTGGTGGGAACCCACGCGGCGAAGATGGCGGCGGGTCTCGGGGCCCATGTCACCATCATGGACGTGAGCCTCCATCGGCTTCGGGAGCTCTCGGACTTCATGCCCGCCAACTGCGACGTCATCTACTCGAACCGCCAGAACATCCTGGAGCGGCTCCCGAAGACGGACCTCCTGGTCGGGGGCGTCCTGCTGCCGGGAGCCAAGGCTCCGAGCCTGGTAACGAGGAAGGACCTCAAGCTGATGCAGGATGGGTCCGTCATCGTGGACGTGGCCGTGGACCAGGGCGGGTGCGTCGAGACCATCAAGCCCACCACTCACCAGGATCCCATCTACGTTGTGGAGGGTGTGATCCACTACGCCGTGGCCAACATGCCCGGAGCGGTGCCGAGGACCAGCACGCTGGCACTCACCAACGCGACCCTTCCCTACGCCATCCAGCTGGCGAACAAGGGTTGGAGGCAGGCCTGCAAGGACGACCATGCCCTGGCGTTGGGCGTCAACATGGTGGACGGCAAGATCGTCTACCCAGCCGTCGCGGAGGCCTTCCGCATGAAGTGTGAGGAGCTGGAGCCCCATCTCCAATAGGGAGCGGGGCGGGCGGATCTCCGTCGACCTCCCGGAAGCCAGTCCAGGGCAGGGGTGGCTTCCGGGAGGTGCCGTTGGCCCCCATGCGTCCGAGTGTTGGAAGACGTGACGGTCTGCCCACCGGTCCGTTTCGTCCGTCTGGAGGGCAATCCGGACCTCCCCCTCCCCAGCCGGGCCACTCCCCAATCGGCCGGCTATGATGTCCGCTCGGCCGAGCCGGACTTCGAGCTGGCTCCCGGGGAGATCCGGTCCGTTTCCACCGGCTTGATGATGGAGCTACCGCAGGGTGTGGAGTGCCAGGTCCGCCCCAGGTCTGGCCTGGCGGCCCGCCACGGAATCACCCTTCCCAACAGCCCTGGTACAATCGACCCCGATTACAGGGGTGAGCTACGAGTTCTCTTGCAGAACACCGGCCCGAAAGCCGTGACCATCCACCGGGGCAATCGGATTGCCCAGATGGTCTTCGCCCGCTTCGAGGCCCCCCCCATCCAGGAGGCCGAGAGCCTCTCCGAGACCCGGCGTGGGGGTGGGGGGTTCGGGAGCACGGGAAGGGAGTGAGAGGGGGGGGAGGGCGAGTCCTCCAGCCCACCGGGTGAGGGATGGCCCTGGAACCTCCTGTTCGGTAACGGCTTGGAGTCCCTCGCCTTGCAGGGTTTTCCCGGTTCTCGTAGCTTCGTTGGTTTCGAAGGCGCACCCTCCGATTCGGATCTGAGTCGGAGAAGCCCAATCCTCTTGCCCCGTGACGTGTTGAACGAAGACTCGTCTTTCCTGGCTCGTTGGTTCAGCTCCGGTCGCCTGATCCCGGTGAACGACATCGCCGTGGATCTGGGAACGGCCAATACCCTCGTCTATGTGAAAGGTGAGGGGATCGTCCTCAACGAGCCTTCCGTGGTTGCGGTAGAGAAGGGGTCCCGGAAGATCCTGGGCGTGGGGTTGGAGGCCAAGAGAATGCTGGGCCGGACCCCCGAGGGCATCGAGGCGGTTCGGCCCCTGAAGGATGGTGTCATCGCAGACGTGGACGTGACGGAGATGATGCTCCGCCACTTCCTGAAACAGGTTACGGCAAAACGGATCTTTCGCATCAAGCCAAGGGTGGTGGTGGGCGTCCCGTCCGGAATCACGGAGCTCGAGCGGAGGGCCGTTCGCTCTTCCGCCATGGCGGCAGGAGCCAAGGTCGTCTATATGGTGGCGGAACCCATGGCTGCGGCCATCGGAGTCGGCCTTCCGGTGGAGACTCCCACGGGAAACATGGTCATCGATATCGGGGGCGGGACGACAGAGATCGCGGTCATCGCATTGTCGGGCATCGTCTCCAACACGTCGATTCGGGTGGGGGGAGACGAGTTGGACGCCGCCATCGTTACCTTCCTGAGGAAGAACTACAACCTTCTCATCGGTGAGCCCACGGCCGAAGCCATCAAGATTCAGATCGGGTCGGCCTTCGACTTTGGTGAGGAGCGGAGCATGGACGTGAAGGGACGGGACCTGGTGAGTGGAATCCCGAAGACCGTCACCGTCCATTCTCAGGAGGTGAGGGAGTGCATCCAGGAGCCCGTTCAGGCCATTGTGGAAGCGGTCAAACGGTCCCTCGAGATCACCCCCCCGGAGTTGGCTTCCGATATTGTCGACCGAGGCATCGTCATGACCGGTGGCGGGGCCGAGATCCGAGGCCTGGATCGACTTCTTCAGCATGAGACCAATCTCCCCATCCATGTTGACGAGGAGCCACTTACCTGCGTGGTCCGCGGGGCTGGTCGAATCCTGGACGATTTCGCCAAGTTCAAGAGCGTTCTCGATACCTGATCTTCCCGGGAGCCAGTCCGAGCGAAGAGGAGCGGTGTGCTGCAGAGGCTCCCCTGCCCCCACCGGACACCCTTGATCCCCTGGATCCATGGCCGTCTCTACCGATTCGCCTGAGGAAGCCTGGAGGCGCCGGGACCGCGCGGTCGCCGTCGGCTTCTTCGTCCTGTCCCTGGTGATCCTGTATCTCCCCGCTGGGGTCCAGGGGGAGTTGGCGGCAGCCCTGAGGGCAACGGCGCTGCGCCCCTTTCTCCTCACCCAGGAGACGCTTGTCCAGGTCCGCCTGCATGCGGAGAAGGCTGAAGTACTCCAGGCTCGCCTCGATTCCCTCGCCGCCATCGTGGCCATCCAGGCCCCCCTGGTACAGGAGAATCGTCACCTCCACGAGCTGCTGGGCCTCTGGGAGCGCGCCCCTTCCGTCTTCCTTCCCGCGAGCGTCATTCGTCCAGGGACCCCGGGCTCGGAGAGCGTGTTCCTCCTGGACGTCGGGTCCGAGCGGGGCGTAGAACCTGGGGACCCGGTGATCATGAGGGAAGGGCAGATCGGCCTGGTGGGGATGATCACGCAGGTTCGCGGAGGTTCCTCCATCGGAAT
>JASFRP010000159.1:0-7077 GCA_050114895.1 Gemmatimonadota bacterium | reverse complement strand
GGACAGCTCCACCCGGACTCCGTTCTGTTCCGCCAGGGGGCCTGCGATTCGGGCCGTGTCACGGACGATCTCATCCAGGTAGAGGGAGGCGGGGCTCATGACGGGGTGACCTCCATCCACCCTCGCGAGGAGGAACAGATCATCCACGACCCCCGTCAACCGCTGGGTGGCGTCCCGGATTATGTTCAACGACTCCCGATACTCCGCCTCCGTGCGGTGCTCCCGGGATAGGGTGATATCCGTCTCGGTCCGGAGGATGGCCGCGGGAGAGCGAAGCTCGTGCGAGGCGTCGGCCACGAATCGCCTCTGCTGTTCGAAGGACTGTTCCAGGCGATCCAGCAGATCGTTCAGAACCCGTGTAAGGGCCCCGAGCTCATCGTCGGCCACGACCGGTAGACGCTCATGGAGGGTCGTGGCGCTGATCTCCGCGGCCCGGGCAGCCACGGAGGAGATGGGACGGAAACTCCTTCGGGCCAAAAACCAACCACCGGTCCCCGCAAGAAGGAGGAGCAGGGGAATCGCAATCAGAAACAGGTGCCGGATCCTTCTCAGCGTACCTGCCACCTCGGCCAGCGGGTAGATCCCGGCCACCCTGAACCGTTGGTCCTCCAGGAGTAGAGGGTGCGTGCGCACCCGGTATTCGCCGCCCGGCCCGGTCACGGTGGACACCCACACGTCCCCACCGCCACCGGCCCTGAGGGCCTCGATGATAATGGGGGGGAGGGGAGAGGCCCGGTCTGCCCCTCGGGGGCTGCTGGCCACCACGCTCCCCTCCTGGCTCAGGACGACGATGTCCAGGTCCTGGAACCGGACCTCATGGACGGTGGTACGGATCGCCTCCTCCGGATCCGGCGCCTGACGTCGCTCCACCAGGAGCTCGTTCCCGAACACGGTCAGGGCATCGTTCAGGAACCCGTCGGTCCGGCTCATGAGCGTGCGGGAGAACGCCAGGTAGGACACCACCGCAAAGGCCACGAGGGGGAGACAGAGCATGACCGAGTACCAAACGGTGAGTCGCCCCCGGACCGATCTTGGTAGCCCCGGCACGGGTCATCCCCCTCCCGGAGAGCGACTTGACCCCTTCCCGCCTGGTGCCGCTGAGGGGGGAAGATCGATCATGTAACCCACGCCTCTGGAGGTGGCGATCATGGGGACCACCTCACCCTCGTCGATCTTCCGTCGAAGGCGGCTCGCATACACGTCGATGACATTGGAATGGGTGTGGTGCGGGTCGTCCCACACCTCGGACAGGAGCTCGGTCCGTGTCACGACCCGCCCGGCGTTCCTGGCCAGACAGAGGAGGAAATCGAACTCCCTGGCGGTCAGGTCGATAGCACGCCCGCCCCTGCGCACAGATCGCCTGCGGGTGTCGATGTGGAGGTCCCCCAGGCGAATCCCTGGCGGCACCTCCTGGCTCCGTCGGCGTGTGAGGGCCCGGAGCCGGGCCATGAGCTCACCGAAATCGAATGGTTTTCCCAGGTAGTCGTCGGCGCCGGCGTTCAGTCCGGTGATCCGGTGCTCGACGGCGTCCAGGGCCGTGAGGATGAGGATGGGCACCCAGTTCTCCCGGGCCCGGAGCTCCCGGCACACCTGTACCCCATCCATGCCCGGCAAGAGGATGTCCAGGACGACGGCGTCGTAGCCCCCCTTCTCGGCCATGGACAGCCCCTCGTCTCCGGTGGCGGCTTCATCCACACGGAACGACGCCTCCCGGAGACCCCGGGCAATGGAAGCCCGCAGGGGATGGTCGTCTTCCACCACGAGGATCCGCATGGGAAGAACATACGGGAGGGTTCGGGATGCGGCGAGATGAGCTTCCTCAAGCCCGGTCCACCACACCAGCCAAAGACAGTGTACCCGAATCCAGGCGCCAGATGGTGTTTGTCGTCCGGGTTCCGAAGGTGTCGTCGTGGGTGACCACCAGCAGGGCCCCGGGGTAGGCCTCCAGGGCGGACTCGATCCTCTCCACGGCAGGCAGGTCGAGATGGTTTGTCGGCTCGTCGAGAACCATCACCCACGCTCCGACGCCCAGGCCTAGAGCGATGACAAGCTTTCGAGCCTCTCCGGGAGACGGCCGTGCGGACGCAAGAAGATCGTCTGGGTCCACACCCAGGGCCGCCACGACGGCCAAAACCCGCCCACGCCGATCGTTCGAGAGGCCTTCCAACCCCGTGAGGAGCCGGTCCACCTCCTCCCGGGTGAGCTCCTGTGGAAGGTACACCAATCGATCCGAAGGGATTCCGCAGCCGTCGAGCAAGGCCCTGAGCAAGGTGCTCTTTCCGGCACCGTTCGGACCCACCAGGCGGATCCGGTCGTCTCGATGGACAACGGCCTCGACGTTTTCCGCCAGCAACCTGGAGCCGGCACGAAGAGAGCCCGAGAATCGGAGGAGGCGCCTCTTGGGGGAGGGCTCGTAGTCGAAGAAGATCGAGCGCCCCAGGACCTTCTCCGGCGCCAGGTCGTCCGCGGCGGCGCCGACTCGCTCCAGAGCTGCCCGGAGCACAGTCCTCCTGCGCTGCCCCGCCACCTTCCCGGACTCGTGCCGTTCCTTTTCTCCCATCGACCTGGCGTCGTGGTCCCTGGGACCGGCCTTCCTGGCCTGGCGTTGGAACCCGGCATTCCGTTTGTCAGCCGCCCTCCGCTCGTCGGCAAGGCGTCGTCGCAACCCCCTCTCCTCCCGGCGTGCCGTGGCGTGCTCCTCCAACCGGGACGCCTCTTCAGCGGTCCATTCCGCCATGGCAACAGAGTAGGGAGCCGACCAGAGGCGGAGGTTGCCGGCCCCCACTCGCAAGGTCCGAGTTGTCAAGCGGTCCAGGAACGCGCGGTCGTGGGAGATCACCAGGCCCACCCCGTCGAAATGGATCAGCGCCCCCTCGATCAACTGTCGAGCCTCCGAATCCAGGTGGTTGGTGGGCTCGTCCAGGAGGAGGATGTTCGGGTCTGACGCCAGGGCTGCGGCGAGTTGCCATCGCTTCCGCTCCCCCGGGGAAAGGGTCTCCCAGCGCTGGAGGGTCGTGGCTTCGATTCCGAGACGGCCGAGCCATCTTTTCGATAGACCATCCATCGCCACGGCGAACGCCTCGATCTCCGGCGTCGCCACTTCCACTTCCTGTCGACAGCGAGCCACCCTGGCCCCCCTGGGATCCAGGATCAGGTGACCGGAGGAGGGTGAGAGCTCTCCTGCGATCAGGGAGAGGAGCGTCGATTTGCCTGCGCCGTTCGGGCCCACGACACCGGTCCACCCACTCCCGAGGTGAAGGGTGACGGCGTTGAACACCTCGACGGCGGAGGAATAAGCGAAGGACAGCTGGTCGAGATGGATGGCCGCCAACACAAGCTCCTGACACCTTTGGATAAACAACCTGGCGACCGACCAGGCAGGCCGGAAGCGCCGGGAAAGCCTTCGTCCGGGACGGCCCCTACCGCCACACGGGGTCCACCACCCGCGCCCCCAGCGACAGCATCTGTCTTCGGACTTCCGTTGCCATTTCGTCGCTGGGGAGTACCCCGATGATGGCGCCGCCAGAGCCGGTGAGCTTCGCCGATGCCCCGAGCTTCCGCGCCGCTTCCACCATGGCGAGATCTCCTGACCCGATGGCCATGATGCGCCTGCGAAGATCGAAGTTCTCGTTCATGAGCGAAGAGAATGTGGCGGTGTCGCCTGCCAGGAGGGCCCCCCTCCCTGCGGAGGCCAGCTCCGCGATCCGTCCCAGAATCTCGTGGGTCTCCCTGTCGCCACTCTCCCATCTCCTCTTCAAACCCTGAAGGGCAACTCCCGACGCTTTCGACGACGTCGCCCCATGGGCCACGAACATCCGGGGGAGGATCGACGGGTCCAGGGACTCGTACCGGCCATACCCGCGGTCTTCCATGAGATCCCTGGAAAAGTCCATGAAGACCAGACCCTCGTACACCTGCACGACCCGGTCCTGAAGCCCCGCGTCGATCCCCAACTCCTCCACCTCGGCGGAGAGAATCAGATTCGCCTGGGTCTCTCTGGGGATCGTTACGTCGAAGAAGGCCATGAGGGCCCGAAGCGTGGCAGTCACGATGGCGCTGGAGCCGGCGAGGCCCACCTGACGGGGGATCGTGGTCTGGAACCGAACGGAGAAGGTTCGATTCGAAAGGGTGCACCCGTGGGTCTCGCAGTAGTCATGGAAGACCTTGAGGGTCGCCTGGATCAGCTTCCCTTCGCCCCGGTATCCCCGGCGGGATACCGCATCCAGGAAGCGCCCCACGTTCCGGAACACCGTGGGGCCCCCATTGTCGCATTCGATCCTGAGCTGAGGTAATTCGTCCAGGGCCACCGTCGCCTGATAGTTCCGAAGAACGACGGACAGCGTACGGCCGAAATACCCGTCGGAGGGATTGCCCAACAGTCCGGCCCGGGCAAACGCCCGTCCCGTCACACCCTGAAGGGACATGTCCACCTCTCCCCCGTCCACACCCTCACCCCACCTCGACCATCCGCATCTCTGCGTCCTCTTCCAGGGCCACTCTCCGCCCCTCCTCCAGATCCAGTCGTGCCAGGAAGAACATCCCGATGAAGAAGAAGATCACGAGCGACGCGATGGCGGGCCGACTGCTGCCCAGGGCCATGCTCACGGTCGCAAAAATGAAAGGTCCGAAGATCCCGGCGAACTTCGCACTCACGCTGAAGAACCCAAAGAATTGGGAGCTCTTGGACCTAGGTACGATGGTGGCGAAGATCGAGCGGGAGAGGGCCTGGGCTCCCCCCTGGACCGTGGCCACGGCGAGGCCCATGGCGAAGAAGTGGGCGGGCGTGGTCACGAAGTAGCCGAAGATGCAGATGAGGAGGTAGACCACGAGGGACAGCTGGAGGCCCCGTTTCGCCCCGATCTTTCCCGCCAGCCATCCGAATCCGAAAGTGAAGGGAATCCCCAGAAACTGAACCGCCAGAAACGTGAGCAGGATGTCCTGGGTGGAGAGCCCGATCTCCGTTGCGAAGATGGCGGCCATCTTGATGATGGAACCGATGCCGTCGTTGTAGAACCAGAAGGCAAGCAGGAACAGGAACACCTGTCTGTGCTGCCGGAGCTCCCCGAGGGTCTCCCTCACGCGTCCGAAGCCGATCCGCAGAGGGCTGACTTCCAGGGTCTCATCCACCTCCAGGGCCCGAGGGGGTTCCTTCACTCTTCGGAAGAGCGGTACCGAGAAGAGAGCCCACCAGACCGAGACGCTGAAGAAAGACAACCGGGTGGCCTGCTCCACGTCCCGAAGCCCGAAGCTCTCCGGCCACGCGATCCACACGAAATTCAGCGCCAGCAGGAGCCCTCCACCCACATACCCCATGGCGTATCCGGCCGTGGAGACCCGGTCAACCTCCTTCTCGTTGGCGATACAGGGGAGGAGGGACTCATAGAAGACGTTGGCGCCGGCGAAACCGATGTTCGCCACGATGAAGACACCAGACGCGAAGAGCCACTCCCCCTCCCCCACGAGACAGAGGAAGGAGGTGAACAGGATCCCGATCCCGGCGAAGAAGGCCAGGAACCTCTTCTTGGAGCCCAGGTAGTCGGCCACGGCCCCCAGGACCGGAGAGATGATGGCGATGACGAAGAGAGCGATGCTGGTGGTCCATCCCCAGTAGGCCGTCCGCATGTTCGGCGGAAGGTGGGAGGCCGCGACTCCCGCGTAGAACGGTGACGCCAACGCCCCCATGATGGTGGTGGCGAAGGCCGAGTTGGCCCAGTCGTACATGGTCCAGGCCCGGAGCTCCCTCCGGTGGAGTCCCAGGGCCTCCAGCCAACCGCTCCGCCGGACCGCCCCATCATCTCCCGGGGATGGGCCGTTCGAGGATGCCGGCCCATCAGCCATGGAACGAATCCACCCGGGCCAGAAAAGAAACGAGACCCTCCCGGAAGGGAGCGGGAGCCTCCAGGTTCGACAGGTGCCCGGCCTTGGGGACGACCACCAGACTCCCCTCCGGCACCCCTCCGGCGATCCTCCTGCTCTCCGCCACCGGGGTCAGGGTGTCCTCTTCTCCCACCAGGGCCAGAACCGGGACACGAATCTTCCCCAGGTGCGGGGCCGAGTCCGGCCGTGCCCGCATGGCCTCCAGGGCTCGGGCCACCCCCTCGGGGTCGCCCTCCGCGATCACACGTCTTACCGCCTCCACCACCCCCCGTCTCTCCCGGAGGGTGGTCTGTCCCAGAAGGGCCGGAAGAAGGGCCTCACCCATCCACCCGATCCCCTCCCTGCGGGCTCGAGCGGCCTGGTCGGTTCGCTTGGCTCGGCCCGTTTCATCGTCTGGGCCCGCCCGGGTGTCAGCCAGGACCAGGCCCGAGACCCGCTCGGGCCAAAGGGCGTGAAGCCTCAGCGCCACATACCCCCCCATGGAAAGCCCCACCACCACCGCCTCCGAAATGCCCTCGGCGTCCATATCCTGCGTCACGATCTCGGCAAATCGGTCCAGGTCGGGGAGATCTGGAGGACGGCCGCCGAAGCCCGGGAGATTCGGGGCCAGAAGGTGGCGTGTCCCCAGAGCCTCCAGCTCCCTTTCCCACATGGAAGCATTCAGGGGAAATGCGTGCAGGAAAACCACAGGGGTCGTCGGGTCCATCGCTCACACCTTTTTCGCAGGCACTTCCCTCAGGCGAGCCTCTTCCAGCGTAACCCTGCCCGGACACCTCCATATCTATCACCCGCACCGTGCCCGGAACAACCAGAGGGAAGGCCCGCAGGAAGACCACTGATTTCCAGAAACAATTCAAGCATATAATATCGATCTTCCCGGAGGTGCTCGCTCCTGGGCAGGCTCGAATTGGATCTCCCCACAAATCAGGAGGTGTCGCATGAGAAGGTCCGTGCTCCCGATGATGGCGATTCTCGCCGGCATTGCCCTCGTAATCCCGATCCGGGCCTCCGCCCAGGTGGTCTACTTCGGTGCCGGCCCCACCTTCCCCATCGGAGACTACTCCGACTACGCCAAGACCGGGTATATAGGCGTGGCGGGCGTCACCTTCCCCATCGGAACCGAGGGCCTCGCCGTCGCGGGGGAGGGCTTCTTCGGACAGAACAGCCACAGCGATGTGGACGGCGACAAGACCTACCCCT
>JASFRP010000158.1:0-7097 GCA_050114895.1 Gemmatimonadota bacterium | reverse complement strand
TCCCGGATCGCTTCGTAGGGGATGAGCCCCACGACTTCCGATCCGGTGAGGACGATACCACGCTTCCGTGCCTCTTCCCGCGCCGCCTCGAGGACTTCATGTGGGGGGCTCACCTTGTAGTTGGTGAGGTTCATGCTGATCTGGGCCCGATTGTACTCGTCGATGACCCACCCGATGGCTTTCACGTCCTTGAAGAGCCCGTCGGTAAACACGTGGCCCTGAGGGTCGTCAGGATCGATCTCCAGGTCTTCGTACCGTTCCCGAAGGCTCCCGCCATGGGCCTCCGCGTAATGGGATGCCAGCTCTTCGAAGGATCTCCCCACGAAATCACACGGGCCGCACGGATAGGTGCCGTCCCCGGGGAAGTCCACGACCTCTCCCTTGTAGTAGAACGGATCGGTGTTCCCCGTCCGCTTCCAGCGACCTCGTTCCCGAAGTACATACGCGATCTCGTTTGCGTATCGCCGGTCGGTGGAGTTCAGGTTGATGTTGTAGGCGATGAGGAACTCCCGGGCTCCCACCGCGGTGGCCCCGGAACGGGCGTTGAAGGCCACCGGGCCGAAGTCCGGCGCCCATTCCGGGTCCTGGAGCTTCTCCTGAAGCCCCTCGTACTCCCCAGCCCGGACCCTGGAGAGATTCTGCCGCTCGTGTCTGGAGGCGGCGTGCTCATAGAGATAGACGGGGATCCCAAGCTCATCGCCGATGCGCCTGCCCACCTTCCGGGCCATATCGGTGCAGTCGTCCATGGTCACCCCTGAAACCGGAACAAAGGGAACCACGTCCGTGGCCCCCATTCGGGGGTGCTCTCCCCGGTGCTTGGCCATGTCGATGAGCTTCGCGGCCTTCTTGACCGTCTGGAACGCCGCCTCCATCACGGGCTCCGGGGCTCCGATGAAGGTGATGACCGTCCGGTTGGTCTTCTCGCCCGGATCCACGTCCAGGAGACGCACACCGGCCACCGCCTCGATGGCATCGGTGACCTCCTTGATCACGGAGGAGTTGCGGCCTTCGGATATGTTGGGAACGCATTCGACGATGGGGTCCATATCTACTCCTCGATCTGCCAAACCGTGTCCAGGACGGTCCCGTCCACCCATTTGATGACGGCGACGGGCCGGTCCCCGAACCTGGGAGCCTCCGGCTTCCCGCCGATGATCCCCTCCACCTCCTCCTTGATCTCCTGGATGGGCCGAATGGGGAGATCCGAGTGCCGCACCGCCTCCAGAAGGTCCGAGCGACGAGGGTTCACGGCGATGCCTCGTTCGGTAACCACCACGTCGATGAGCTCCCCAGGGCCGGTGAGGGTCGTGACCTCGTCCACCAGGACCGGGATCCGGTCCCGGACGGCGGGGATGGCCAGAATCGTGCAGCCGGCGAAGAGACAGTTCTGCCACCCTCCGATGCCGTGGAGGAGGACACCGTCGGAGTGGGTGTTGACGTTGGCGTTGAAGTGCACGTCCACCTCCGTGGCACCCAGGATCGTGGCATCCACCATGGACGCGAAGTTCCCCTTCCCATGGTAGTTGTAGGAGGTGAAGGGAGAGGACATGACGTGCCGGGGGTCGGAGGCGATGGAAGCCACGCCCGCCAGGTCGAAGGTCTGGCCGTCCAGGATGTAGTCGGTGAGGCCCTCATTGAGGAGGTCCACCAGGTACTGGGTGGACCCTCCTCGCACGAAGCGGGCCTTCACTCCGGTGGCTTTCATCATCTCCCGGAGGAACTCGACGAAGGCCAGGGCGATGCCGCCGGCTCCCGCCTGGAAGGAGAAGCCGTCCTTCATGATCCCCGAGTCCCGGATGAACCGGGCCACGTACTCGGCGATTAGGAGCCGGTCGGGGCTCTTCGTGATCTGGGTGGTCCCGCTCACGATCTTGGACGGATCCCCGATGGAGTCGACCTCCACCACGAAGTCCACGTTGTTCCCCTGGATCTGCCAGGGGATGCAGGGAAAGGGGACCAGGTTGTCCGTGACCACGATGACGTGGTCGGCGTAGATGGAATCGGCAAGGGCGAATCCCAGAGACCCGCACGCCGACGGTCCGTGGGAGCCGTCCGCGTTGCCGAAGGGGTCTGCGGCTGGGGCAGCGATGACGGCGATGTCGATGTGGACCTCCCCGTCCTGGATGGCCTGCCAGCGGCCCCCGTGGGAGCGCAGTACCCCCATCCCCCTCATCTTCCCCCGGGAGGTGAACTCCCCCAGGGGGCCGTTCATGCTTCCCTCGATGTGGTGCACTACCCCCTGCTCCATGAGCTCCATCACCGGTTCCTGGCATGGGAACGATGCCGAAGGGAACCAAATGAGGTCTTTCACACCCATCTCGGCTGCGGTCTCGAGGGCCTGGAGGGCGATCCGGTCTCCGTTCCGGAGGTGGTGATGGCTGGAGATGGTCATTCCGTCTCGGAGCCCACACTTCTCGAGAGCCGTCCGGAGATCCCCAACCCGCTTGTCCCCGTTCGGAGGATAGTCCCCACAGGAACGGATAGGAGGGGCGTGCTTCGATCCCTCGGGGTGGAACGCCCCCACCCCCTGGTACGGGACCTGTGGCCTGCCGTTCACGACGGTGGGGACCCGCCGGCCGGCGGCATTGAGGACGAGCTCGAAGTCACTCATGATCACTCTCCTCGGGGATCATCCCGGCTTCCCGGGCCCGCTCCACCAGCTTCTGTGCCCTCAACACCACGGGACGGTCGATCATCTTGGTACCCAGGCTCACGACTCCAAGGCCGGCCGCCTGGGCATTCTCGAAGGCGGCCACGATCTTCAGGGCCTTCTCCAACTCCGGCTGGGTGGGGGCGAAGCCCTCGTGGATGACGCGGATTTGCCGGGGGTGAATGCACCCCATCCCGACGAAACCCATCCCCCGTGCCCGCCGGCCCCAGGCAAGGAGGCCGGCCTCGTCCGCCACGTCCCCGTAGACCGAGTCGATGGCCTGAACGCCGGCGGCCCGGGCGGCATTCACCAGGCGACTCCGGGCCCAGGCCGTCTCCTGTCCATCCGGGGTCTTGACCACCCCCAGGTCTGCCGTGTAGTCCTCCAGGCCGATGGTCAGGGCCACCACCGCCTCGCTGGCGGAGGCGATGGAGAAGGCGTTTTCAACTCCGAGGCCCGATTCCAGGATGGGCATGAGCCACACGGGGGAAGCGATCCCTTCCTCATGCCGGAGGGCCATGACCCGATCCGCCACCTCCAGGACCTGCTCTCGGGTCTCCGCCTTGGGGATCAGGATCACCTCCGGGGCCTCGGGAACGACTGCGTCCAGGTCTTCCAGCCCCAGTGGGAGCTGGTTGATCCTGACCATTCTTTCGGCTCTGCCGAAATCCACGCACCTGAGGGCGTTCCGGATCAGGAGCCGGGCGGCGTCCTTCTCATCCGGATGGACCGAATCCTCCAGGTCCAGGATCACGCCGTCGGGTCCGTGGAGGCCGGCGTTCACCATGAACTTGGGCTCGTTCCCGGGAAGGTAGAGGCGGGATCGACGCAGCCTGTCTCTCGGAGATCCCTTCGGGGGGGGAAGGGGAGCGGTTCGCCGGGGACGAGCGTCGCCGAGAGAGGGGGATCCGGACCTCCCCCTGGAGCTGCCGGGATCCCCTCCGCCTCCCGGGGATGCGAGGAAGCGCCGATACGCAGCCTCTACTCGGGCCTGCAACACCCAGGGAAGGGCTCCCTGGTCCTCCAGGCGGACCCGGACACCCTCGGCTCCCAGGGCCTCCAGGGCTCCCTCCACGGTCTCCCGGATGGAGCGGCCGAAGAGGGCCGCCACCTTCGAGGCCACCTGGAGTTGGATGCCCGCCTCTCCCGAAGCCTCGACGGAGATCCAGCAATCGGAACGGACATCAGATCCACGGCGCCCGGCGTGGCCGCCCGGCACGATGCCCGCGGCGGTGCCAGCCTCATGGTCCTCCATGGGACCTCCTCCTCTTCGTCTCGTTTCTACCCCAGCTTCTGGATGATGGCGTCTGTGACCTGGGAGGTGGTGGCCGCTCCCTTCTCGATGACCCCGGCACCCCCCGGCATCTTCATCATGTCGTAGGTCCGGACCTTGCCCTCCGCCACCACTGCCGCCACCGCGTCCCGCACCCGCTGGGCCATATCCGTCTCCCCCACGTGATCCAGCATCATCACGGCGGAGAGAATCATGGCGATGGGGTTCACGATGGAGGGCTCGAGCTGCTCATACTTGGGGGCCGATCCGTGCGTGGGCTCGAATACGGCTACCTTGTCCCCGATGTTGGCGGAGCAGGCAAAGCCCAATCCACCCACCAGGCCGGCGAAGGCGTCGGAGACGATGTCCCCGAACATGTTTCCGGCCACGATGACCCCGTAGTCCTCCGGGTTCTTGGTGAGCCACATCATCTGCGCGTCGATGTTCGTGGACCAGTGTTGGATGGTGGGGTGTTCCCTCTGCACCTCCCGGGCGGTCTCCTCCATCATCCCGGAGGTCTCCCTGAGCACGTTGGGCTTTTCGCACACCGTCACCGACCGGTACCCGTGCTTTTCCGCATACTGGAACGCGGATTTCAGAATCCGTCGACAAGCGTTCCGGCTGAAGATGCGGGTGCTGATGGCCAGCTCCTCCTTGGGCACCTGAGCGAAGTTCTTGAACTTCGGATGCGTCGCGAGGGCCTCGTAGACCTGCTGGGGCGGGTTCGTCCATTCCAATCCAGCGTAGAGCCCTTCGGTGTTCTGCCGAAAGATGACGGCGTCAACCCTGGGCTCTTCCACTCCACCATCCGCGGCCCTGCGGATGAAATTCAGGGGATTGCCCGGGAAGGACCGACACGGACGGATGCAGATGTCCAGATCGAAAACTTGCCTGAGGCCCACGATGGGGCTGAAGTAGACGTACCCCTTGTCCTTGAGGTCCGGTTTGAGCTCGGCGACGGCTTCCCACTTCGGCTTTGAAGTGATGGCACCGAAGAGGCCCAGGCCGTGCTCTCCGAGGAGCTCGATGGTCCGTTGAGGGAGGGGATTCCCCTCGTTCACCCAGAAATCCCACCCGATGTCGGCGTGGACGTATTCGGCGTCGAATCCCACGGCGTCTAGGACCCGGATCGACTCGGGGAGAACGGTCCTCCCGATCCCGTCTCCAGGCATGGATACCACGGTGTATCGTGCCATCTCGGCTCTACTCCGAAGTGTAGAAGTGTTGTCGTTGGGGGGCAGGGATCAACCCCCGATCCCCAGCTTCTTCCTGATGAGATTCTCGAACCCGCCCGCCACCACCAGGCCCTGGGGCACTGGTCCTAGGGGTGGAAAGCGGAACATCTCCGCCTTGAAGACGATGCTTCCATCCGAGAAGTCGATCTCCAGCTCCTCTCCCGGGATGATGGTGGCCTCCCCTGCATCGGCTTCCGCCGCGTACTGCCCCCTCAGACGATTGGCCAGAGCCGGGCATTCTACGCAGATGAACCCGTTGTTGTAGGCATTTCTGAGATAGGTCTGGGAGAAGCTCCCAGCAATGACCAGGGCGATCCCCTTGTACTTCAGGGCTGTCGCCGCCTGCTCCCGGCTCGAGCCGGTACCGAAATTCCACCCCCCGACCAGGATATCTCCGGGGCCCGTTCTCTCCACGAAGGTGGGGTCGTAGTTCTGCATCACCACACTGGCCATCTCCTCCGGCGACATTCCTTCCCTGTACGTGTAGTCCTTGGAGTAGATCCCGTCGGTGTTGAGGTTGTCCGCCGGAAGATAGACCAGCCTTCCCTTCAAGGCCCGGGGAAAGCCCGGCAGGATCTCCACCGATTCGGTGTCCACGACCGGCGCCTCGAACTCATGGAAGTCCAGCTCCGGGCGGGAGCCGTTGCCGGGAGTGGGGCCCGCGATCTTGCCGGCCACGGCGGAGGCTGCCACCACCTCGGGGCTGGCGAGGTATGCCTGGGCGTCCCTGGAGCCCATTCGACCCTTGAAATTCCGGTTGGTGGCGCTGATGCCCACTTCCCCGGGCTCCAGAAGGCCGGTTCCCAGGCCGATGCAGGGGCCGCAGCCGGGCGGGAGAGGCCTGGCACCGGCTTCCAGCATGGCTTTCCACGCCCCCGAGGCCTCGGCGGCGGCCTGCACCTCGGCGCTGGCTGCCGCCACGTAGAGCTCCACCCCCTCCGCCACCCTCTTTCCCCGGAGAACGGCGGCGGCCGCCTCCAGGTCCTCCAGTCTCGAGTTCACGCAGGAGACCAGGTAGGCCTTCTGAATTGCGATCCCCTCCCTCTCCACCTCCGCCACAGACCTCATGATCTGGACGGAGTCGGGACCCGAGACCTGCGGGCTGATCCGGGTGAGGTCCAGGCGGATTCGGGCGGCGTAGGAGGCGTCGGGGTCCGGGTGAAGGGGGTTGGCCTCCCAGTCGGCAAGCTGGTCCTCCGAGATTCTGTGGACACCCAGGCTCCGGAGGTGGCTCGACCTCTCGCGGAGGTACCGGATCGTCACGTCGTCGGAAGGGAACCACCCCGCCAGAGCGCCCCACTCCGTCGTCATGTTGGCGATGGCGAGGCGGGCGTCCATGGAGAGGCTCCGGACTCCTGAGCCCGTGAACTCCACCACCGCGTTGAGGACCTCACCCTGGTTATAGAGGCCGCATAGCGTGATGATCACGTCCTTCCCCGTGGTGCCCGGGGGAAGGGCCCCTTCCAGGAGGACCTCCACGGTCCTGGGGATCTGCCACCAGAACTCACCGGTCGCCCAGATCCCCGCGGCGTCCGTCCGGACCACGGGCGTGCCCAGTGCGCCCAGCGCACCGTACATGTTGGAGTGGGAGTCCGATGCCACCACGAGGGACCCCGGAACCACGTATCCCATAGAGACCATGATCTGGTGGCCGATTCCGGTCCCGGCCGGATAGAAGTCGATGCCCTGTTCCCGGGCGAACGCCTCGATCTCCGCATACTTGGCCAGGTTGGCGTCGGACGTGTTCTGGATGTCGTGGTCCAGGGTGAAGACCGGTTGACCCGGGAATCTGATGGTGGGGACACCCATGGACCGGAACTTGGACATGACGGCCGCGGTGTTGTCATGGGTCATTACGTGCCGGGGCCGAAGGCTGACGACGTCCCCGGCCCGAAGGGGGCGACCTGGACCCTCTGTCATGTGAAGTTGGGCGATCTTC
>JASFRP010000157.1:0-7138 GCA_050114895.1 Gemmatimonadota bacterium | reverse complement strand
CAGGGAAGATTGAACCCGGGCTCCACCAGTGCTTCACCCTCCTCCGACATGGCGGGGTAGGGGTGACCCTTCCGCCTGAAGAACTCCGCCAGGTCGGGATGAGTCCACTCGAAGAGAATTCGCCGGAATCGCTCCGGGGGCAGGCGAGACTTCTCATACATTCCGGCTGCGTCCCGCTGGCGGAACGCTTCGTACAGCACCAGAGCGGTGGCCACGGATACGTTGAGGGAGCGGGCCATGCCGGCCATGGGGATCACGATCCTCTCATCAGCCAACGCCAGTCCCTCCGGGGAGATCCCTTCCAGCTCGGCTCCCACCATGATGGCGACCTTCCGGGTGTAGTCGACCCTCCGAAAGTCCACGGCTCCCTCCGATGGGTGCGCGGCCAGGATCCGAAAGCCGGACCGATGCAGAAGGTCTGCCGCCTCTCCCACCGTCCGGTGGCGGTGTACCCTGATCCATTTTCCCGTTCCCGCCGAGGTATGCTCACTCAGCCCTACCCCTTTTTTCGGGAGGACGGCGTGGGCTTCCAGGATCCCCACGGCATCGCAGTTCCGAAGGATGGCGGAGAAGTTGTGGGTCTTGTTGACCTGTTCCATCAGGACGGTCAGGTCGGGTTGCCGCCTGGTCAGGATCCTCCGGATTCTCCGGAAACGCTTAGGGTTCAAGGCGATCCTCCAGCCAACGGTAGAAGGCCTCCTGGGCCTCGACACGGGGCTCCCCGGCCCTTCGCCCCACGTAATGGTTCTCCTGGGGTCCCTCCAGGACTCGAGCCTTGGTGTTGTCCGAGAGCTGAAGGTGGAGGAAATGCTCGAGCTCCTCTCTCACATCTGGGTCGTAGATGGGGAAGGCGACCTCGATCCGGTGGTCCAGATTTCTCTTCATCAAATCCGCGGACGAGAGGAAGAGGCGAGGGAAGCCCCCGTTCACGAACCGGAAGATGCGGGCGTGTTCCAGAAACCGATCCACGATACTCCTGGCCCTCACTCCCCCCATCGCGGGGTAGGCACCCAGGCGCAAACGGCAAATCCCTCGAATCACCAGGTTGGTGTGGACCCCGGCGGCCCCGGCGTCCATGATCTCATCCATGATCTCTTTGTCTTCGAGGCTGTTCATCTTCAGGACCATCCCCGCCGGATCCCGTTTCCCCGCCCGATCCGCTTCCGCCCGGATCATCCGGTGGAGCGACTCCCTCAGGGTGAAGGGTGCAACCAGCAAGTGCTTGCAGTCCGGCGCTTCGGTCTCCTGCAAGAGTACACGGAACACCTCCTCCACATCTTCGGTGAGGCGGGGGTCGGCGGTGAGGAGGCCATGGTCGCAGTAAAAGCGGGCGGTGATCTCGTTGAAATTCCCGGTACCGAGGTAGGCATACAGGCGACGGCCATCCTCTTCGCGTCGGGAAACCAGTGCGATCTTTGCGTGGACCTTCAACCCCGGCATGCTGAAGAGGGTCTTCACCCCCGCGTCGGCCATCTCGTCGGCCCACTGGAGGTTCTGAGCCTCGTCAAAGCGGGCTTTCACTTCCACGAAGGCCGTGACCTGGGCGCCCCGCCGGGCGGCCTTTATGAGCTCTTTGACCACCTCCGAATCTTCGGCGACCCTGTAGAGCGTGATGCAGATACGATCCACCTCAGGGTCCGCGGCGGCCTCCCTGAGGAACCCGGTGACGTAGTCGAAGGACTGGTAGGGGAAATGAAGGATCCGGTCCTTTTCCTTGAGGGCTTCCAGGACGGAGGGCACCCCTTCGAGACCCGGGTGCGGCAACGGGGGTAGGGGCGACCGGACCAGTCCCTCCGTCACCCTGGGCCTGGGAAAGCTGGCCAGGTCCTCGAGGCTGTGGTAACGCCCCCCCGGGACGAGGTCCTCGTCCTCCAGATGGAAGTGTTCCTTCAGAAAGGAGATGAGACCGTAGGGAGCCTGGAGGTCGTAGAGGAACCGGCTGGGGAGGCCCGTCTCCCGCTTCTGGAGGCTCTTCCGGATCTTCTCCACCAGATCCCCTTCGAATTCCTCCTCCAGATATAGTTCGGCGTCCCGGCTGAGCTTCACGCTGAATGCCGAACCCACCTCGTAGTCCGGGAACACTTCTGGGAGTGAGAGGCGGATGACGTCATCCAGAAAGAGGACGTTCAGGCCCTCACCCGGGGCCACCATGAACCGGGGCAGAGGCGGCGAGGGGACCGTCACTAGACCGTAGGATGGCCTCTCCGAGGCCAGGGTCACCTCTGGACCGGGCCACAGCTCGGCCACCAGGTGGATCTTCCCCGCACCCAGGAAGGGAGGCTCTCGATCGGGGTCCAGGATCCGGGGATCGAGGTAGGGCTGGACCACATCCCGAAAAGCCTGCTGGAGATGCCTGGTCTGCTCTTGCGTGAGGCTCCGGTCGTTCAGGAGGAAGATCCCGTTCGCCTCCAGGTCCGGGAGGATCTCACCCCGGAAGCATCGACCGAAGTCCTCCTGCTGACCCGTGACAGTGTAGTGGATGTCCCTGAGGAGCCGCGCCGGTCTGAACCCGAGGCTCTTCAGCTTCTTCTTCTTCAGGCGCAGGAGGCTCCGGAGGGAGGCCACCCTGACCCGGAAGAACTCGTCCAGGTTGGAGGAGAAGATGGCCAGGAAGTTCAGACGGTCGAAGAGGGGAAGCCTGGGGTCTTTGGCCTCCTGAAGGACGCGGCCGTTGAAGGCCAGCCAGGAGAGCTCACGGTTGATGAAGCGGTCGGGGGGGCGTGCCTCCGGCGTTTCCGCGGAAACGTCTTCAGGCCCGGTCGGCTCCGCCACCGGTGGTGCCGGATCCTGATTCTCCTTGCCTCCTGGAACGGCTCTGTTCATGGGCGAGTCGGGATAGGGACGCGGTCGGGGCGGGCGATCGGTAGGGGGAGTCTAGGCAAAGTGAGACGCCGATGCGAGGGTCCCGTTTCTCCAGGCGGCGGGTGGGAGGTGGGGGGGATTCCAGTTCGAGGGAGGGCGGCCGAAAGGCGAACTCCGGGGCTCCCGTAAATTCTTACACAAACTCTTCAACATAGATCGTCCGAATGGTGTCATTGTGTTCGATGGAATGACACCTCCGTTCTGTGGACGGCCGTTCCATCCCGGCTTGTTCAGAAGCCACCAGTGTCGTTTGCGGTTCTCAGAGCCCCCGCGCCTTCCACGGGAAGGCGCCTGTCCGCATCCAGCGGGGAAACGAGGTGTCATTTGCTCTATTTCGGTCCGGAAACGTATCTCCCCCTGGCCTCCATCGTGGCTGGAGGCGTGGGCGTTGCGCTCACGTTCTGGCGGCGGCTAGTGGGTATTGCCCGCCGCGTTCGGTCCCGGCGGCCTGGCTTCCCCACCCGCCGGAAAAGATAGCCAAAGGACCATCCGCTCCTCCCCTCCCGCCCGATGCCTTGGGAGGGGTGTGTCCGTCTGAGGAAGAGCCGCGTGGGATACTCGAGAGTGATCGTGGTGGGGCTGGACGGCCTCGATCCAGCCCTCACAGAGGCCATGATGGCCGCAGAGGAGCTCCCTCATCTTAGCTCCCTGGCGAGGGACGGAGGGTATGGAAGGGTAGCCACCACATGGCCTGCCCAGACTCCCGTGGCCTGGTCCACCTTCGCCGTGGGAGCAAACCCCGGAGCCCACGGCATCTTCGACTTCCTGAAGCGTGACCCCACTACCTACCTGCCCCAGAACGGCCTCTACCGTCACGAGCAGAAGAGCCGGTTTCTCCCCCCCCGGGCGGTAAACCTCAGGGGAGGGAAGCCCGTGTGGGAGCACCTCGCGGACGCTGGGGTTCCCAGCACGATACTCCGGCACCCCTGCACCTATCCGCCCGCTCCTTTCAAGGGGCGCCTTCTGGCGGGGATCGGCGTTCCCGACCTCCGGGGCGGCTTTGGCTCCGCTACCTTCTTCACCTCCGAGCCGGGTGTCGTCGCGGGGGAGGGCGAGAACGTCGTCCGGGTGGAGCCGGACCAGGACGGATTCGCTGAGGTCTTCCTCCCCGGGCCGCTTCTTGTCCAAGGTGGGGAGCTGGCGTTGGGGTTGGAGCTCCGGGTCGATGGCGGAGCGGGATCGGCGGAGGTTCACTGCCCCACGGGGGCCTTCACGGTTCCCTTGACGAAGGGGCAGTGGTCTCCCTGGGTCCACGTGCGGTTCAAGCATGGTCTTCTTCAGACCGTCCGTGGGCTGGTGCGCTTCCATCTCGTCGACACGGAGCCTCTGGGGTTGTATGTCTCCCCGGTCCACTTCGACCCCGAAGCCCCTGTCTTTCCCATCAGCCACCCCTGGGACTATTGCTCCGAGCTCCGGGGCACGCTCGGTCCGTTTGCTACTCTGGGGCTGGCGGAGGAACACAACGGCCTCACCAACGGCCGCCTGGACGAGTCCGCCTACCTGGCCCAGTGTCTGGACATCCTTCACGAGCGTCGCGCCATGATGCGCTTCGAGCTCGCCCGGCACGATCGCGGCCTCTTCTTCTGCCTCTTCGCCACTCCCGATCGCATTCAACACATGTTCTGGCGCTTCCGGGAGCCGGGCCACCCCGGGAACCGGGGAGTTCCCCCCTCACCGGAGATGGCCCGGGTCATCGGGGATTATTACCGGAAGTGTGACGACGTCGTCGGAGAAGCGTTGGAGTGCGCGGATTCCCGAACCCTGGTCATGGTGGTCAGTGACCACGGGTTCACCTCTTTTCGACGGGAGGTCCACCTCAACGCCTGGCTGCATCGGAACGGATACCTGGCGTTGAAACCCGGGCTGGATCCTGTTGCGGGGGCAGGCGACCTCCTGAAGGGGGTGGACTGGACCCGGACTCGGGCCTACGCCCTGGGGTTGGGGGGGCTCTACCTGAACCTCAAGGGCCGTGAGGCAGAGGGCATCGTGGACGAATCCGGCGCCCCTGCCCTCAAGGCGGAGATCTCCGCCGGCCTGTGCGGCCTGCAGGACCCGGCCGGAGGAGAACCGGTGGTTCGATCTGTCGCGGCTCGGGAATCGGTGTACACAGGCCCGTTCGTCCAGGATGCACCGGATCTGTTGGTGGGGTACGCTCCCGGGTACCGAGTCGCCTCCACCACCGCCATGGGTGGGGTCGGAGGGGAACTGGTGTCGGACAACCTGCGTCCGTGGTCTGGCGACCACGTGGTGGATCCGGCCGCCGTACCCGGCGTCCTCTTCATGAACACCCCCTTCCGCGTGGCGGGAGCCCATCTCCAGGATCTGGCCCCCACCATCCTGGCGGCACTGGGGGTGCCCGCCGGGCTGGGGATGGAGGGCCGGAGCTTGTTGCCGTGAAGATCCTCGTCGTCGGGCTGGACTGCGCTGCGCCGGAGGTTCTCCTGGGGGAGGATCTCCCCAACCTCCGCCACCTCATGGCGAACGGAGTCTACGGGCCCCTGGAGAGCGTGGTTCCTCCCATCACGGTGCCGGCGTGGATGTCCATGGCCACCAGCCAGGACCCCGGTTCCCTGGGCGTCTACGGGTTCCGGAATCGGGTCGACCGTTCCTATGCGGGGATGCGAACGGTAGACTCCCGGTGGTTTCGTGCCACCACCCTCTGGGATCAGGTCGCTGTGCAAGGAGGCCGTTCGATCCTCATCGGTGTGCCCCCTTCCTACCCTCCCCAGCGAATGAACGGGATCCGCGTCGGGTGTTTCCTGACCCCGGATCCGGCGACGCATGTGTACACCTACCCGGAAGCCATGGGAGCCCGAATCGCCAGCCTGGTAGGCGAGTATCCGGTGGACGTGAAGAACTTCCGAACGGACGATAAGGATTGGCTCCACCGTCAGATCCTGGAGATGACGCGCACGCACTTCGAGGTGGTTCGCCATCTTCTCACCACGGAGCCCTGGGACCTGTTCTGCTTTGTGGAGATCGGTTTGGACCGCATCCATCACGGCTTCTGGAAGCACCATGACCCCAGGCACAGGCTTCACGATCCGGAGAGCCCTTACCAGGACGTGGTTCGGCGGTATTACCATCTCCTGGATCATGAGATCGGCACGATCCTGGAGCTTCTGGACGAGGAGACCCTGGTTCTCGTCACCTCGGACCACGGGGCCCGGCCGCTGGACGGCGGGTTCTGCGTCAACGAGTGGCTGGTGCAGGAAGGGTTCTTGAGCCTCTCGGCTCCCCCTTCAGGGATCCGTCCCCTGGAGGAGGTGCAGGTGGATTGGGCGAGAACCACGGCGTGGAGCAGTGGGGGGTACTACGCCCGAATTTTCCTCAACGTGGCGGGGCGGGAGGCCCAAGGGACCATCCCTCCAGAAGACTACGAGAAGGTTCGTGACGAGCTGGCCCATCGCCTCGAGGCCACGGTGGACGATGAAGGGCATCCCATGGGCACCAGAGTCTTCCGCCCCGAGGCGATCTACGAGAGGGTGGAAGGAATCGCTCCCGACCTCATCGTCCACTTTGGAGACCTGGCCTGGCGGGCGGTGGGAGGTGTGGGATACGGGAGAATCCACGTGCAGGAAAACGACACGGGCCCGGACGACTGCAACCACGCCCAGTACGGTGGCTTCATTCTGGCCGGACCCGGGGTCCCGGGAGCGGGATGGACGGAAGGTGCGCGGCTCCTGGACCTGGCTCCCACGCTTCTGGAGCTCAGCGGGTACGACATTCCTCCCTCCATGACGGGAAAGGCCCTTCTGAACGGTGGGAAGCCTGAGGACCTCCGCGCCGAAGGCGGTGGGCCGGGGCTCCTGGGCTCCGACGCTTGGGACGGGGAGGCCCTGGTCCGGGAGCGGCTGAAGGGCCTCGGGTACCTCTCGTGAGCAAGAGAGGGCGCTCGTCGAGACCCTCGGGGGCCCGGAGGGGAAAGAAAAGCGTGGGGCCCGCAGGAAGACCACCTGCTCGGAAGGCCACGGGGTCCCCTGCATCGAGCCCTTCTGGTCCTCCCCATCTATCGACCCGAAGGATCCTGCTCCTTTCCGCGTCCTTCGGGGTCTGGACGGGGCTCCTGGAGACGATTCCCGTCCATGTGGCACCCTACGGCAGAGTGGTGGTCCGGCTGAGCCGGGATTTCCTCTGGATGACGCCCCTGGCGGATCTCGGTTTCTTCTTCTTGATGGCCCTCCTGCTGGTGGCGTTGGGTCGCGTCTGGCCGACAGCCCGATCTGGGCCGGCGGTCATGGGCGCATTCACAGCTCTTTCCGCCTTTGCCCTGGGG
>JASFRP010000156.1:0-7139 GCA_050114895.1 Gemmatimonadota bacterium | reverse complement strand
CGGGATGCTCCTGATCTCTCGCCGCTGGAACGCAGCGATAGAGAGGAGGATCTTGCAGCCTGGCTGGAAGAGCACGGGATCGACGAGGCGTGGGAAATCGCGTCTGCCCTCGCTGAGACAGGCCTGCGCGAGGATGATCTCGAACGCTGCGCCGAGGCGGTTCCTGAAGCCTCCCTTGCCGATGCGCTCGCCTGGGTCGCGGGCAATATCCAAGTCGATCGCATGCTCGAGGAGATCTCCTCCTCAGCAGGGCGCGTGTCCGAACTGGTGGCATCGGTCAAAGTCTACACGCACATGGACCGGTCATCAGAGCACAAACCGACCGATGTTCGAGAGGGGCTGGACAAGACGCTGACCATGTTCGGGCACAAGATCAAGCAGAAGAACATCCGCCTCGTTCGGGGATATCCGGACACCCTGCCGACCATCCCCGGGAATGCCGGCGAGTTGAACCAGGTCTGGACGAATCTGATCGACAACGCCATCGACGCGATGACGGACGGAGGAGCGTTGCGCATCGAGGTCGGCGTGGACGATTGGTGTGTGGACGTCAAGGTCATCGACGACGGCAGGGGCATTCCGGACGAAATCCGCCCACGGATCTTTGATCCGTTCTTCACGACCAAAGATGTGGGGGAGGGGACGGGCCTGGGACTGGACATCGCGAGACGGATCGTACAGACCCATCGCGGCCAGATCGACGTGCGCTCCAGACCGGGAGGGACTGAAGTGCTCGTGCGGTTGCCCATCGCACCCGAAGAGAGGGTCGGCTGAGCGCTCATGAGGACCCGCAGAGTCTCACCGAGCCGGTGGTCGTGACGGCCGACGAGATGGAGGCCACAGCGTCCGGCGTTGTTGCATGGCTCGGAGCTGAGGGCGGGTTCCCCCCTCCCCCCAGCCGGCCCTATTCCACTTTGACGCTATCGGGCATCCCGAGGCGGGCCATCCTGTTGAGGATCCTGCAAGCGAGCTTGACCTCGACCCGCTGGCTGCCGAGAGAGCGGCTCCTCATCCGATGACCGAGGATGGTCTTGTACCGGAACACGGCGTTCTCGACCAAGCTCCGCCTGCTGTAACCCGAACTGGCGTACCATTCCTTCCGCCCGTTTTTCCGCATCGACCGGACGTTCCGGTTTCTCTCCCTCTGCCCGGGCGATCGGATCGAAGAGGGTTGAGCCCCCCGGCCTGGTGGGATGAGCACACTCACCCTATTCCCGTTCCCCTTCTCTTGGGCAGCTTCGTAGACCGCTCCCGCATCGTAGGCTCCGTCCGCAGTGAGGGAGGCCACTTCGTCATCGATCTGGTCCAAGAGCTCAGGCACCCGCGCGCAATCGGCGGTCCGTCGGTTGGTTAGGTCCGACGCCAGGACCTCGCCGGTGTCTGCGTTGACTGCCAAGTGCAGCTTCCTCCAAACCCTTCTCTTCGGTGGCTTTCGAAGATGTCCGACGTGAACTCTCAACCCCGTGCTGTCGATGAGGAGGTGAATCGGATCGTCTCCGGCCAACTCCCTGGTCTGGAGGTTGCCGAGCCCCTGAAGCCGTCGGGAGAGGGTTGTGTGATCGGGGATCGGGAGTCCCAGCCCAAGAACCTCACCGAGGGACCGGAGAAAGCCCTCGGTCTGACGGAGAGGGAGGTGGAAGACCAAGCGGATCGTTTGTGCAGCCTCGATAGCCAGGTCTGAGTAGGTCCGCTGGCCGCCGGGCCTCCCTGTGGCCGGAGCCCGCCAGGCCTTCAGGGCCGTGTCGGAGAGCCAGACCGTGAGGGCACCGCGCCTCCGCAACCCGGTCTCGTAGTCGGCCCAGTTCCGCACCCGATACTGCGACTTGGCGTACTTGTACTGCGTGCGCTTTGGATACCGCATCGGCTGTGGCTCCGATTTGAGAGTGTGGGGCCCTCAAGATGCATTCAGGGCCGGAGCCATGCACCGACGCCATGTTTCTCTGCATGTTCGGGGTGTTATTCCGGGCGGATTGAGGGCTGGGAGCTTGGGGTGCAGTAGGTCGACGGCCGCCAGGCGTGTGAATGCGATGCTGGCGGTCTCGTCCAGGAGATCCTTCTCCCCCCGGTGTAGCCCCAACGCAGAACCTCTCGCGGGCGAGACGCGCAGCATCCCGCTTTCTCAGGCCTGTCTTGTTCCTCCCTGCGCCCCAACTCACCTGCCCGGCAGCTATCAGGTTGCCCGGAAAGCTGCGCAAGGCGTCTGTCCCGCTAGGTCAGGAAACGGGGAAAGAGACCCATTCCCCGTCCGTCGCTCGAACATCGACATGACCGTCGGACCTCCTCGAACGCCTCGTCCGCGTACCCCAGCTCCTCGTAGGCCTCTCTGAACAGGGGGAGAAGCCGGCGGTACACCTGCACCGTCGCGTCGGCATCCACCGAGGCGAAGACGTCACCGAGGAGGTCGTATCGTCGCTGGCTCCGGGGGCCCATGAGCAGCCGATCGCCGGAGTCCTGGACGGTGAACGGCTCCGCCGGAATCACCACCTCCAGGGCCGGAACGGGGCTCGAACCCCGGGAGAGATCCACCACGGCCTCCACGAAGCGGCGAATCAGCTCGTCGGGGACCAGCCAGGCCGCCAGCTGCGGATTGGAGGATACCCCCTCCACGAGCCGACGCACGACCTCGTCGCTGGCGGCCAGGGGTGGGAGCACGAAGGGCTCCGCCGGCATCTCTGACACCACGGAATCGCCGGAAGGGTGAGGAGCCACCTCCGGAGCAGGTTCCCGGGAGCGGAGCCAGTACCAACCCACCCCCATGCCCACCCCGAACAACACCACGAGCCCGAACCCCGCCAGGGGGTGGACCGGAAACCGCCGCCGGCCTCTCCGGGAGGTGAAGAGCGGCCCGCCGGGCCCCGCCCCGAACTCGTCAGCCATATTCCGACCCCTCCATCTGGAACATCGACACCACCCTCTTCAATAGCCGAAATCCGGTGGGTTCGTTCCATGCGACAGGGGGGGGAGAGGGTGCGCCCCGACGCCCTGCGGCTGCTTCCCTCGGCCGAACAACACACTTGTACAACCGAATCTCGATGGGCATTGTAGGGGGGCGTTCCCCGACAAATGTGATTGACCCTCTGGACTCCTCCGGTCTCCCGATGGAATCGCCGCGACCAAAGCGCTCACTTTTCGACGAGATGCACTTCGGCCTCGCCGAACGTTACGCTCTGGAGCGGGAGGTGGGGCGTGGTGGGATGGCGACCGTCTTCCTCGCCAGGGATATCCGCCATGAGCGGGCCGTTGCGATCAAGGTGCTGAACCCTGATCTCGCTGGGGTGGTGGGGGCGGCCCGCTTCGCCCGGGAGATACGCCTGGCAGCGCAGCTGATCCACCCCCACATCCTGCCGCTCCTGGATTCGGGGGAGGTACCTGGGGAGGGACGCACCCCGAGTCATCTCTGGTTCGCCATGCCGTTCGTGGCGGCGGACTCGCTACGGACCCGGCTCTCCCGGGAGCAACAGCTTCCGATGGGCGAAGCAGTCCGGATCGCGGCGGAGGTGGCCGACGCACTCGATTACGCCCATCGGCAGGGGTTTGTCCACCGGGACATCAAACCCGAGAACGTGCTCCTCCAGGACGGGCACGCCCTGGTGACGGATTTTGGCCTGGGCCGCGCCATCGAGGAGGCCGGGGGCGGAAGCCTGACCCGGACCGGCCAGGTCCTGGGAACGCCGGCCTACATGAGTCCGGAGCAGGCGACAGGCGGTGCCTCCCTGGACGGGCGGGCCGACATCTACTCCCTCGGCTGCGTTTTGTACGAGATGCTCGCTGGAGAGCCGCCCTTCACGGGACCCACAGCCGCGTCCATCATGGCAAAGGCGCTCACCGGCGGCCCACCGAAGGTGAGCGTCACGCGACCGATGGCTGCCGACCTGGAGCCGATCCTCGCCCGGGCCCTGGCACCGCTTCCCGCAGACCGCTATGCCACAGCCCGGGATCTCCTCGGTGCCCTGACTTCCGCCCCACCGAGTGCTTCGAGGGTGGTGGGAAAGAATCGGCCCCGAGTGGCCCGACGGTGGGCCCTCCCTCTGGCTGTCGCAGCCCTGTTGGCCCTGGTTGGGGGGTGGTTCGGCTGGTCGAAGGGACTCTTCCCGGCGCAGGGCGACCCAGGGGCGGGGGATACCCCCGTCATCGCCGTGCTCCCCCTCGAGAGCGTGTCCGATGAACCTGCCGACCAGATGTTCGCCAACGCGATCCACGTTCAGCTCATCGATGAGCTGAACAGCACCGGCGCATTCGTCGTGCTGAATCGACGGGCCATGGCGGAATACGAAGGGAGCACCGAGACGCCGTCAGCTATCGCACGGGAGCTCCGCGCCACCCATGTCGTGGATGCCACCGTGACGATCGCCGATGGCATGGTTCGAATCAGCCCTCATCTGTACGACAGGGATGGGCACTCGCTCTGGGGTCAGGCATATGTGCGCCCGAAGGCAGATTTCCTGAACCTGCAGGCCGAGGTGGCCCGGGCCATCTCCGGCGAGATCCGGTCCCTCCTGGAGCCCGACTGGGGCCGCCTGGTCACCCGAGCCTCCGTGGATACCGTCGCGCTGAATCTCTACAGTCGGGGAGTGAGCCTCTTTGAGGAAGGAGGGCCGCTCCGAACCGTGCCCCACGACTCCGCAGACGTTCTTCGCGTCGAGGGCATCCGGCTCCTGGAGCAGGCGACTATGGTCGCACCCGACTTCACTCTGGCGTGGGCGTACCTGGCACGGGCCCGGCACTGGCGGGCCAGCGACGCACCCGACGTGCTCTCCGACTCCCTCTATCCCCTGGCGCTGGACGCAGCCAACCGGGCCATCGCGTTGGACTCGATGGAGGCACTGGCGTGGGCAGCCAAGGGGTGGGTCCTCATGCGGACCTGGAGGTTCGATGAAGCGGTGGCCGCCTACCAAAAAGCCCACGACCTCAGGTTTCCGGGAATCAACTGGGATCTCGGATACCTCTATATCGCCCTGGGCCGCCCCCACGACGCGGCGGAGGCATTCAACGCAGCGCTGGTAGAGGATCCGAAGTCGGTGAACCTGAGGGCGCAACTGGCGGAGTTCCTGGCGTGTGCAGGTGAATACGACAGGGCCTTCGACCGAGCCGATCCGTCGGTCATCTCTTCTCTTGGGATGCACGGGCGCACCGCCCGGGCACGGATCCTGGTCAGACAAGGACGGTTCTCGGATGCGGTGCAGGAGTACGAGGCACGGGTGAGACCCGACGAGATCCCTCCGCCCCTGATGGCCTACGCCGTCGCGAGATCCGGAGATCCTGACCGGGCCCGGGATCTAGTGGGGATTCGGAGGTCGGCGGGGGTGTCGGACGTGGCCGACTACCTGGCCACCGCAGACACCACGTCCCTTCTGGAGTACCTGCGGACGCTGGCGGACCGTCGTGACCAGGCCTTGATCGGCTTGCGGTGCTGGCAGGTCTACCCCGACCTCATGGGGATCCCCGAAGCCAGGGCCATTATCGAAAGCCTGGGCCTGCCTGGGTAAGGGGGCCGGCGCAACTGCCAGGGAGGCGACTGCGGCGCACCCGGCTCGGCTCTCACCCCCCTGATGTTCTCTTCGGGCACTTCATCGCTCGTTTCCCACATCGGCGAACACCCCGACCCACGGCTGAATCCAGCCGGGCCCTGTTCGGTAACCCAGAGCTTCTGCGCATCAAGACTCGTGGACCGCCGCGGACGGGGTCCGGGGGGCCTCGCAGCCTTCGGCGTATCCGGAGCCGGGGTGGTGCCCGGCCCCCCACCAGATCAGCAACGACACCCAAGCCAAGGAAGACCGCATCGCTCTCACCCAGCTCGCCTGGTTCGACCAGGCGGGTGCCCCGCAGAGGGGCAAGAGAAGGAGCGGGCAAGTCCCCCCGACAGGGGGAGCATCAGGATCGGCATTCGCCTGTCCGCCACTTTCAGGAGTCAGAAGGCATGAGACGCATCATCACCGCTGTAACTGTGGTGTTCTTCGCCGCGGCCTGTTCCGGGTCCGACAAGGAGACGGGCCCCGAAGCGGTCACGCTGGCCGACCTCGTCGGTAGCTGGACCGCTGCTTCTCTCGCCTACACCGACAACGCCAATCCCGCCCAGCAGTTCGACCTGATCGCGGCGGGAGGCGAAAACCGCGTCACGGTTCTTCCCGGCGGTGGAGCGAGGACCTGGCTCGACATCGGAACCTTCTCCGACGAGTGGGAGGCCCAGCTGAGCATCTCCGGGGACATGTTGACGTCCACGCCGGTGGAGGCTTCCCGAGCTGTGCAGAGATGGACGTTCTCCCTGGACGGGGATCTACTGGAATTGACGGACACCGCCTCGGAATTCGACTTCACCCTCGCGGACGGGGAGGGCATACCGGCGACGGTAGTGGTGGTTCTGGTTCGGAACTGAGGAGGCCGCAAGGGATAAGGGATAAGGGATAAGAACTCCAAGGACCCTATGAGGTTCTGTGGCCACTGTGGGAACCTGGGCGAGGCGGATGGGTGGTTACACGAACGGTGGGTAGGGAGGAATCCCGGGTAATCCCGGGTGAGGCGGTTGCGGACTTGGGGTTTCCGGGCGCGCCTGCGGCGGGGCTGAAGGGCCCGAGAGGTCAGGCCTCCCGGCTCTGATCGAAGTCGTCTTCTGGAATAGGCTCGGGCTCGGTGGGATCGAACGCGGGGCTCTGATCGAGGTTGTCGGGGAAGGATTCCTGGGCGACCTCGTCCTTTTCCCCACGGTCGGGCCCCATGGGCCCCATGGCGAGCTCGGTCTGAGGCGGCCCCCTGGCGGGGTGGATCAGCGGGGGGGAGGTGGGCTCGCCGATGTGGGCCAGGATCTGTGTGATCGGCTCCGGGTCGGTGAGGAAGGCGATGAACGTGAGGGGTGCCTGGCAGGTTGGACAGATCAGCGGAAAGGCTTCATAGATCCGAGCCAGGAGGGCGGCCCACCGAGAGGGCCTGGAGGGGGTGGTGTCGGGTGGTTGGGGTGGTGCCGCCTCTGACGTGGGGGATGAGGCCACGGGGGGTGTCGGGAGAGGAAGAGGGGGACCGGGGAGCTGAGCGGCGAGGGCGTTGTCCTCCTGGGCCCGGGCCGTGACCAGGGGCCTCAGCGGTGCGTTGGGGGCGAAAACGCCGTGGTAGCGGTGACGGTGGATGCGGGGAGGGGGGAGAATCTT
>JASFRP010000155.1:0-7166 GCA_050114895.1 Gemmatimonadota bacterium | reverse complement strand
TCCACTTTGGACCCAGGATGCACCCCTGGGGCCCCTGGAGAACCGAGGGCGTATCGGACTGTCCTACTGGGGGCGGGTGGGTGGAGGCTCCGTGGACCTCTCCCTTGACCGCCCCGAGGAGGGAGAGGGTGGCCGGACCTTATCCGGTTCCTTCTACCTCACCAGGACTTTCCTCCCCGGATTGGGTGTCGGCGGGTCGGCAAGCCACTGGTCCCGGGGGGAGGATGTCTCTCTCTTTCTCGCTCCCGAGGTGAGACTGTCCGTGGGGCGAGCCGCCCTTCGGGGAGCCTACCGCTTCTATCGGACCACGATTCGATCCGAGGAGATCACCACTCATTTCGGCGACGCGAGCCTCACCATTCCCATGGGTGGAGGAGCCTACCTGAGACTCCAGGGGAGCACCCAGTGGGGCGGTGACCTCTCCAGCAACCGTCTTTTCGCGTCCATCTGGAAGGGGTTTTGATGGGGTCCGACACCCTTTTGGTCTGGGGAATCGGGCTCGGCTTGAGCCTCCTGGCGGTCCTACCCTTCTTTTTCCACCACCGGGCGAAGGAGCGACAGACGGAGGAAGCGGAGGAACGGGCCCGGGCTTACGGATTGGACGAGCCGGCTTCCCTCCACCCCGTGGTGGACCCGGAGCGCTGCATCGGTACCGGGAGCTGCATCCTCGCCTGTCCGGAGCAGGATATCCTCGGCATTCGCACGGGCCAGGCGGTGACGGTGAGCCCGGCGAACTGCATCGGGCACGGCCTCTGTGAGCGATCCTGCCCCGTCGATGCCATTCAACTGGTCTTCGGGACCGAGACACGGGGGGTGGACATTCCCAGGATCCTGGCCGACTTCCAGACCAACGTTCCGGGCATCTACGTGGTGGGTGAGCTGGGGGGGATGGGGCTGATCCGGAACGCGTTCGAGCAGGGGCGCCAATGCGTGGAGGGTCTCACCCGGGCGGGAGGCGCAGGAAGGGATGACCTCCTCGACGTCGTCATCGTAGGGTGCGGTCCCGCGGGCCTTTCCGCAGCTCTCACCGCTCATGCCCGTGGGCTGCGGATGGCCGTGTTGGAGCGGGAGGAGGTGGGAGGCACCGTTCGGCATTACCCCAGGAAGAAGCTGGTGATGACCGAACCTCTGAAGATCCCCGGCGTGGGGAGGGTGGGCGCAAAGGAGATCCTGAAGGAAGAGCTCATCGGCGTCTGGGAAGACGCGGTGAAGGAGGTGGGGCTCCAGGTGGAGACAGGAGTCACGGTGAGGGGGGTGGAGCGGTTGCCGGAAGGCGGGTTCAGGGTCGTCAGCGATTCCAGGGAGCACCTGACCCAACGGGTGATTCTCGCCATTGGCCGACGCGGGGTTCCCCGGAAGCTGGGTATTCCGGGTGAAGATCTCCCGAACGTGGCGTACTCTCTCCGGGAGCCGGAGGCCTACCAGGGAGACCGGCTCCTGGTGGTGGGCGGTGGAGATTCCGCTGTGGAGGCGGCGTTGGCCCTCTCAGAGCAGCCCGGGAACGAGGTCAGATTGTCGTACCGCCGAGATCGCTTCTCGCGGATCAAACCGAAGAACCGGGATCGCATCGTGGAAGCCGAGGAGAGGGGCCAGGTCTCACTTCTATGGTCCACGGAGGTGATAGAGAACCGCAAAGGTGCGGCCGTCCTCCGTCACACTTCTTCCGACGGGGGTGGGAACGCAACCCCCCTCCCCAACGACCACCTCTTAATCTTCGCCGGTGGGGAGCTCCCGACTCCCTTCCTCGAACGCTGCGGAATCCAGATCGACACGAAGTTCGGGGAGCCCTAGCGACCCGTCTCGGGGGGCCTGGGTCAAGAGTTTCCCTCGTGTCGCTTCCCTCCTGACCCGCGCGTGCTATGATTTCCCGGGAGATGGATGCGAGGTGGGTACAAGGAGCCCCCGATCCGGTTCGGCGTCCTGCCCGTCCGGTCTGGGCTCCCCCCGCAAGGACTCGTCGGCCTCGGCCCTAATCCGCAGGATCACCGGTGCCAGGAGCAAGATCGGCACCGTCGGAGGTACGCGGATGGGGATCAAGAACATGGTGGTCCTCCTTCCCGAACGCCGTCAGACCTCCCAGGGCACCCAGGCCCATGGTCTCCACCGCAGTGGAGGGCACGATGATCATGGAGCCTTTCTGCCGGAGTCCTTCGTAGACCATGTTCATCGCTCGAAGGTGGAGGGCGACGCTGTTGTTCGTGTAGTGTTCGGATGCCTTGGCGAACTTCTCTGCAATCTCCGTCTCGGCCGTGCCTAGAATGATGCGGCTCTGACGCTCCCGCTCCGCCTGGGCCTGGCGGGACATGGCGTCTTCCAGGCCCTTGGGGATGATGATGTCCCGGATCTCCACCGCCTCGATGGTGATCCCCCAGGCGTTGGTCTTCTGAGACAGCGTCTGCTGGATCTCATGCCCCAATCGGTCCCGCTCGGACAGCAGCACCGAGAGGTCGTTCTTTCCGATGGCGTTCCGGAGAGAGGTCTGGGCTGCCATGACCACCGCCGAAGCGAACTCCTCCACCTCCAGCACGGCTTTCTCCGCATCCCATACCATCCAGAACGCGATGGCGTCCACGTTGACGGGGACGGTATCCGCGGTGAGCGTGGTCTCGGCGCTAAAGTCGGTGACCCGGATCCTCTGGTCCACGAATTGGGCCACCTTGTCGATCACCGGCACAACCATGAACAGGCCCGACTTGCGAAGCCCCCTGAACCTCCCGAACCGAAGAAGTACTGCCCGCTCCCACTGGTAGGCGATCTGTATGGAAGGGGAGACGATCAGGGCGAGAACCACCGACAACAGGAGGATCTCGCTGTCCGGACGGAGCTCGAGGAAGAGGGTAAGGCAGGTGGCAGTGCCGAGGACGACGACGGCCTCCCACACCTGTGCCCACCGCAGCAGGACGGCGAGGACCAGCGCCGAGCCCAGGGAGAATGTCACGGCCTCGATGGTGAACTCGTGACGGTTCAGGTGCACGGCGAGGCCGGCCACCAGGAACGCCACCAGGAGGAGCGCGTTAAGGGGTGAGAAGCGGAAATCTGCCCGGCTTGAAGTCGCGAATCGCTCAAAGGAAACGGGGAATAGCGATCCTCCACGGGCCGTTCCAGACGTTCGAGACATGCTCATTCCTCCTTCAGATGGCGGAGTCCGTCCAGGACTTCCTCCAGGGTGAAGCCGTAATCGGAAGCCCGGGCCAGGAGCTCGGTCAGGATCTGGTCCAGCATCCGCTGCCGCTCCAGAGCATCCACCTCTGGGCTTTGCCCGGTGACGAAGGTCCCCGAGCCCTGCTGTGTGTCCAGAGTGCCCTGAATCTCCATCTCCCTGTAGGCTCGAATCACGGTGTTCGGATTCACCTCCAGATCCACTGCCAGCTGCCGGACGGTGGGTAGCCTGTCTCCGGGTCCGAGCTCGCCTCTGGCGATGGCAAACTTCACGGACTCGATGATCTGCCTGTAAAGAGGGACCCCGCTCTTCTGGTCGATGGAGATTTCCACGGCATCGTCTTCAGAAAAGTGCTAGTGTACCATTGTTATGGTTAACTAGTACAATTTTCCCATGGAGTCAAGACTTTTCTTGCCGGCCTCCCAGGTTGGGGCGGTGAGGATCTGACCTGGCCAGCGGGAGGCTCTGAGTCGGAAGCCCCACTCCGTTCTTTCCTTCACCAAAGGCAGATCGACACGAAGTTCGGAGCGCCGTAGCTTCCGGAGCATGCGTGTCGCCCTCTTCATGCCCTGCTTCAACGACGCCCTCTTTCCGGGAACCGGGGTTGCCACAGTCCGGATCCTGGAGAGGTTGGGGCATGTGGTGGAGTTCCCGGGAGACCAGACCTGCTGTGGGCAGATCCACTTCAACACAGGCTTCCGACGGGAAGCCAGGCTGCTGCTTCGGCGGTTTCTCTCCGTGTTCGAGGGTGCGGAGGTCATGGTGGCTCCTTCCGCGTCCTGCGTGGCCATGGTCAGGGAACAGTATCCCGAGCTGGCCAGTGTATCGGGTGAACCCGAGTTGCAGGAACAGATCGATGCTCTGGCCCGGAGGACCTTCGAGCTGAGCGAGTTCCTCACCGGGGTGCTGGAGGTGGAGGAGCTCGGAGCCTTCTTCCCCCACGCGGTGACCTTTCACCCCACCTGTCATTCCGTTCGCTCCATTCACGTCGGGGATGCTCCCCTCAGGCTCCTGGGAGCGGTGGAGGGGCTGGAGGTCCTTCCCCTTCCGAAGGCAGAGGAGTGCTGCGGGTTCGGAGGCACCTTCGCCGCGAAGAACTCCCACACCTCCCTGGCCATGATGGAAGACAAGATTCGTTCGATCCGGGAGAGTGGCGCCGAAGTCCTCACGGCGGTGGACAATTCCTGTCTCATGCACCTGGCCGGGGGGATGCGGCGGATGGGGGTCCTGTGGGAGGGGAGCGGGACCCGGGGGAACGGTTTGCCATTGGGTGGGGGGATTCGAGTGATGCACCTGGCGGAGATCCTGGCTTCCCGGAAGGAGGGTGGGGTCCGATGAGGCGGGGGAAGGCCCTGCCCACCTTCCCGGCGTCCGCCCCGGCCGCGTTGGCCGATAGGCAGCTGAGACGAAACCTGGGAAGGGCGACCACCGCCATACGGGCCAAGAGAGCAGCGGTGACGGAGGAGATGCCGGACTGGGAGGCGCTGCGGGAGGTGGCCCGGCGGATGAAAGAGGACGTCATGGCGCGGCTGGACCGGTATCTGCTCCAACTCGAAGCCGCCGTGACCGAGGCCGGAGGCGTCGTGCACTGGGCCCGGGACGCTGACGAGGCCAACGCCATCATCTCCGGCCTCGTTTCCGCCGCAGGGGTCATGGAGGTCGTGAAGGTCAAGTCCCTCACCACCGACGAGGTGGGGCTGAATGAGGCGTTGGCAGCCAGGGGAATCCAGGCGGTGGAAACGGACCTGGCGGAGCTCATCATCCAGATGGCCGGGGAGCGATCCTCCCATTTCCTCGTGCCCGCCATCCACAAGAACCGCACGCAGATCCGGGATCTGTTCAGGGAGACGCTCTCCCTGCCCCACCTCACCGACGACCCTGCAGAGCTGGCAGAAGCGGCCCGGCTGCACCTGAGGGAGAAGTTCCTGGAGGCGGAGGTCGCCATCAGCGGGGCGAACTTCGCCATCGCGGAGACCGGGACCGTGGGGGTAGTGGAGTCGGAGGGGAATGGCCGCATGTGCCTCACGCTTCCCCGGATGCTCATCACCCTGATGGGGATCGAGAAGGTCCTGCCCACCTTCCAGGACCTGGAGGTGTTCCTCCAGCTCCTCCCCCGCTCCGCCACCGGCGAGCGGATGAACCCCTACACCACCCTCTGGACGGGGGTGACCCCCGGGGACGGGCCCACCGAGTTCCACCTCGTCCTGCTGGACAACGGCCGGACCCGGGTCCTGGAGGACCCCCTGGGGCGCCAGGCCCTCCACTGCATCCGGTGCAGCGCCTGCCTGAACATCTGCCCTGTCTACGAGCGGGTGGGAGGACACGCCTACAACGCCACCTACCCGGGCCCCATAGGGTCCATTCTCACACCGCAGCTCTTGGGCCCCGGGTGCCACGACTCCCTCCCCTTCGCCTCCACCCTCTGCGGAGCCTGCGCCGACGTGTGTCCGGTGAAGATCGAGATTCCCCGGATTCTCCTTCACCTGAGGGGAAAGATGGTGGAGGGGAGTCGGAACCCCTTGCGTCGGGCCCGCACCGGATTCGGTGCTTCCTCCTTCCAGGAACGCTGGCTCATGCGCCTTCTGGGATGGGTCCTCGGCTCGAGTCGTCGATACCGGATGGCCCTCCGGCTCGGGAGGGGCGTCCAGACGCTCTTCCTTCGCCACGGGTGGATCCGTGGATTGCCGGGGTACGCATCGGGGTGGACCCGCGGACGGGATCTCCAGGCCCTCCCGGAGGAGAGCTTCAGGGATTGGTGGGATCACCGGGGGGATCGGTCCTCATGACCGGGTCGGGGAAGGACGTGATCCTGGCTCGTATCCGGAGCCGAATCGGGACCGAGACGGGAAGGAACGCCCACACCGGGAATGATGCGGCGATCTCCTGGGATTACCGGACGGCGGGCTCCGGATCCAGAGAGCAGATCCTGGAACGCTTCGTTGACAGGGTGTCCGACTATCGGGCCACGGTGAGCCGGGCTCACCCGTCCGACCTGTCCGAAGCGGTGGCTGCGGCCCTCCGGAGCAGGGAAGTCCGGCGCCTGGTGACCCCGACAGGCCTCCCGGAGCGCTGGTTGGAGGGCCTCGGACCGGGCAAGGTGGAGGTGTTGAGGGACGGAGTCGGTCAACAAGCCAGCACCAACGACGCCGTGGCTTCCTGCGAGGCCGTCCTGACGGGGTGCGCTCTTGCCATCGCCGAGACGGGAACGGTGGTGCTCGACTCCGGGCCGGCCCAAGGGCGGAGGGCCCTCACCCTCCTTCCCGACTTCCACGTCTGTGTGGTGTTCGGTGATCAGGTGGTGGAGACGGTTCCGGAGGCCGTGAGGGCTATGGGCGAAGGGATGGCGGCCCGAGGGACGCCCCTGACCCTGGTCTCGGGTCCGTCCGCTACCTCCGACATCGAGCTCACCAGGGTGGAGGGGGTGCACGGTCCCCGGAACCTCTGGGTGATTCTGGTTGAGGAAGAACCCTGACCCCATGCTCCGACCCGTCGCCCGCCTTCTCCGCACCGAACCCCAGGTCCTGGCCCTCTCCTTTGCCCGGATGGCCGATGCCCTGGGAAACAGTCTTCTCATCGTCCTCCTCCCCCTCTACATCGCCGAGGAACCGTCCACTTGGCTCAACCTCCCCACCGCGGCCCAGGTGGGCCTGGTCATCTCCCTCTACGGCTTCCTCGTCGCCTTCGCCCAGCCGTTCGCAGGCCTCGCCACGGACCGGGTCGGGAAGCGTAAGCCGTTCATCCTGGCGGGGCTGTTTCTCATGACGGGGGCGACGCTGGGGTTCATCTTCGCCCACCGCTACGTCTGGATCGTCGCCCTTCGCTGCCTCCAGGGACTCGGCGTGGCCCTGATCATCCCGTCGGTGCTGGCCCTCATCTCCGGGGTAACCGAAAAGCGGACCCGGGGAAACGCCATGGGGGTCTACAGCACCTTCAGGATGATGGGGTTCGCAACCGGTCCTCTCCTTGCCGGGTTCCTCCACGTCTACGTCGGATTCAACGCGGCCTT
>JASFRP010000154.1:0-7167 GCA_050114895.1 Gemmatimonadota bacterium | reverse complement strand
TTCACCGGAGGGGATGTAGCGGAGGACGAAGATCCCGGCCGTATCCGTCTTGGCCACGTATACCGGGACGTCCGGCTCTTCCGCGGCCTCTTCCGCAGCCTCTTCCTCATCCGACTCCGGGATCTGCCGCGCCTCCACACGGGCCTGATCCACCTCTTCTCCAGTGATCCGGTCCGTCACGACGCCTGCCAGAACGTTCAGCTCGTACGCCCCACCCGTGGAGAAGACCAGCTCGAAAGGTCCCTCCATGCGGTTGTTGAACATGTCCTTCACGGTGTTCAACACCCGCACACGATAGACGAGGCCGCGACGAAGGCCTCCCGCGAGAGAGATTTCCAACCCGGTGCGGGTGTGCTTCACCCGGGCTTGCCCAGTCTCCGGCGACACCACCACCACGTCATCCAGCCGGCCTACCGTGGGCCGCTCGCTGATCCGCTCGCTGAACGTGATGACGATGGGATCCCTGGTGGGTTCGACGGTGGCGAAGGTGTCCGGCCACGTGGAGACCACCATGGGCGGGATGCGATCTACCGGACCTCCCGTCGGCCGTCCCTGGCGGGCACACCCCCACGCGAACCCCACGGCGATCACCGGGAGGAAGATGGAGACGGTCCGGGCCGAGCACCGTCTGAGCATGTCATCCCTTCGGGGCTTCACCGCAGCCCTCAACTGGCTTCAAAGGCGTGGAGCTTCTCCTGGAGCTTGGCCATCTGCTCCTGAAAGCTCGTCTCCTTTTCCCTCTCCCGGGCCACAACCTCCTCCGGGGCCTTCTCAATGAACCCCTCGTTTCCGAGCTTCTTCCGGGTCCCCTCGAGCTGACCCTCCAGGCGTTGGATCTCCCCTCTGAGTCGCTCCATCTCCCTCTCCAGGTCGATCACCCCTTCCAGGGGGATGAAGAGCTCGGTGCCATTCACCAGGACCCCGTGGGCCCCGGGCCCCGACATGCTCCCTCCGAGCTCGATCTCCCCGACACGGGCCAGCATTCTCAGCGCAGCCCCCTCCGACTCCAGGGTCTCGTGAAAGGATTCCGGAGCTCCAGCCAGGACCACAGGCACCTCGGCGCCCTCCGGTACACCGTATTCCTTCCGAAGTCGACGGATCAGCGTGATGAGCTCCTGGAGAGCCACCATCTTCTCCTCGGCAACCGGGTCCTCCCGAGTGGCGTCTCCCTCCGGCCAGGGGGCCTCGATGAGGGCGGAAGGCCTCTCCTGCCCCTGGGGCCACGGGAGCCTCCCCCAGAGCTCTTCGGTGACGAAGGGGATCAGAGGGTGCAGAAGACGGAGAATCCCATCCAGGGCAACGATCAGCGTGGACCGCGCCGCCTCTCGACTCCCCTCTCCCCTCTCGCCCCTCAAGCGAGGTTTCACGAGCTCCAGGTACCAATCGGCAAACTCGCCCCAGAAGAAGTGGTATGCCGTCTCGGCAACGTCGTGGAGACGGAACTTCTCCAGCTCCTCGGTCAGACCGCGGGCCGTCCTGGAGAGGCGGGACAGGATCCAGCGATCCGCCAGGTCCAGCTGGGCCTGCACCTGGTCCAGCGGCTTCACGGGATCGTCCCCCAGACTCATAAGGGTGAACCGGCCGGCATTCCAGACCTTGTTCGCGAAGTTGCGCCCCGGGGCGAAGGACGCCTCCAGATCGTCGGGATCGAGATAGATGTCGGTGCCGACCGCCGCGGCGGAAATGACGGTGAAGCGCAGGGCGTCGGCCCCAAACCGGTCCACGACCTCCAGAGGGTCGATCCCGTTCCCCAGGGACTTCGACATCTTTCGTCCCTTCGTGTCCCGCACGGTGGCGTGGAGGTAGACCGTCCTGAAGGGGGTGTCACCCATGAACTCGTACCCTGCCATGATCATCCGGGCTACCCAGAAGAAGAGGATCTCCGGTGCGGTGGAGAGCACGTGACCAGGGTAGAAGGCCTCGAGGTCCTTGCCCTTCTCCGGCCACCCGAAAACGCTGAAGGGCCATAGCCAGGAAGAGAACCAGGTGTCCAGGACGTCGGAGTCCTGTTCCAGCCGGTCGCTCCCGCATGTCGGGCAGGTCGTCGGATCTTCCCTGGGGACGATGGTGGCGCCGCACTCCTGGCAGTACCAGACCGGAATCCGATGTCCCCACCAGAGCTGCCTGGAGATACACCAGTCCCGGATATTCTCCATCCAGTGCTCGTAGACCTTCTTCCAGCGGCCGGGAACGAAGGTCACGGTCCCGTCCTGGGAAGCCTTCAGGGCCGGCTCCGCCAGCGGCTTCATCCTCACGAACCACTGCTCGCTCAGACGGGGCTCCACCACCGTGTCACAGCGGTAGCACTGCGGGAGGGAGTGGACGTGGGTGTCCTCCCCACCGAAAAGACCCGCTTCCTTGAAAGCCTCCACCACCGCCTTCCGGGCTTCGAAACGGTCCATCCCCTGAAAGGCCGCAGGGGCATTCTCCCCCATGCGGGCCTCGGGGGTCATGACGTTGAGGGGTGCGAGCCCATTCCGCTGGGCCATCTCGAAGTCGTTCGGATCGTGGGCCGGAGTCACCTTGACCATCCCGGTACCGAACTCCCGGTCCACGAAACCGTCCGCTATGATGGGGATCCTCCGACCGGTGAGAGGGAGGTCCACCTCACCCCCGACGAGCTGTCCGTACCGCTCATCCACGGGGTTCACGGCCACAGCCATGTCCCCCAGCATGGTCTCGGGCCGGGTCGTGGATACGGTGAGGTACCATCGGCCATCCGGGAGATGGCCCAGCGCTTCCGCGCCAGCAGACCGGGCAGCGGCAGCGGCGGGTTCCAGGTCCGGTGTCAGGGGATATCGGAGATGGTAGAGGCGCCCCTCCACCTCGTTCCCTTCGGCCTCCTCGTTGGAGAGAGCCGTGTGGCATCGGGGGCACCAGTTGATGATATACTCGCCCCGGTAGATCAGTCCCTTCTCGTAGAGGCGGACAAAGACCTCCCGCACCGCCCGGCTCAGACCGGGATCCAGGGTGAAGCGGGTGCGGTCCCAGTCGCAGCTGGAACCGATGGCCTTGAGTTGATCCAGGATGGCCCCGCCGGTTTCCCTCACGAAGTCCCAGGTACGCTCCACGAAGGCTTCGCGCCCCAGGTCCTCCCGAGTCTTTCCATCCTGTGCCAGCAGCCGCTCCACGACGTTCTGCGTCGCGATGCCTGCGTGGTCGGTGCCTGGAACCCAGAGGGAGGCCCTCCCCTGCATCCTCCGCCACCGGATGAGGACATCCTGGATCGTGTTGTTGAGGCCGTGGCCCATGTGAAGGACGGCTGTGACGTTGGGTGGCGGGATGACGATGACAAAGGGGTCCCGTCCCCCTTCCAGGACCTCGGAGGCGGAGATATGGAAGTAGTCCTTCTCCATCCAACGGGCATAGAGAGGGGGCTCGATGGCGTTGGGGTCCAAACGGGGTGCCAGATCGGTGGCCACGACGACTCCAGAGTTGTCCGGGAGAGCACCCTGGAACAGGGCTGCGGCCCCTTCCGGGCCACGCGGCTCCTCTCCCTTCTAGGCTGCCTTTTTGAAACGGTTCCGCTCCTCCCGGGGGAGGTCCCGGAAAGAGCGGAGAAATAGAAAGATTACCGGAAGGTCGGGAAGGCGTCAATTTGCCCCAGGACGGGACCGGTCTCGTGCTCGCCGGTGAGAGGCCGGGACCTACCGCCTGACCCTCGTCGTGTCGGGCTTCCGCTCCGCTTCCATGCGGCGACGAATGGCCTCCGCTCGCTCCTTCCATACGTCCTGCACGCCTTTTCGGCCCGCAGCTCGGTCGATGTCGTCCCAGGCCCACATGCGAGCCGCGTTCTGCTCCCGATTGAAGGGAGCCGCCGAGAATCCGGGGATGGGGAGAGTGATATCCCCAAGGTGCAGGCCTTCCGGGGAAACCCCCCACCTTCGCCCCTCGTCGTCTGTGTAGGTCCAGTCGGTCCCCCGCCGGGCAAGCTCCTCCGCCACGGCCATGGAATCGGCCAGGTCCTCGAGCTCCGCCGACAGGAGGAGCCGCATCAACTCGGCCTCGGTGAGCACCATCAATTCCGGGTTTACCGGAGCCCAGATGCGGAGGTCGCCGGCCCGGGGCCGGAGCCGCTCTGCCGCCGTCGGACCAGGCGCCAGGGAGCGGAGGAGCTCGGCCTCGGGGCTCTCCCCGGCCCCCACATCCGGGGTAGGAAGGACGTCGGCTGGGACCTCGGTGTCGGGAATCTCCTCGGGAGGAAGCACCTCCGGGCTCTCGGCAGCAGGAAGCTCACGAAGGTTCACGAGCTCGGTCCCCAGGGGCCGGACGGGTGGCGCAGACGGACCGAATCCGGGAAATCGAAGCGGCGCACGTCGGAGGAGATTGGGGTAAAGGAGCACCAGACCCAGGTGTAGGACTGCGGACAGGCCCAGGGATATCCACAAGGCCCGCCGGTACCCGGAGCGGGAACGGTCCCGGGGAGACATTGGAGGCCGGGCGCCGTCGGGGCGGGAGGGGGAATCAGCCATCGTCTGTGTACTAACCCCCCTTCTCGGGCCAGTTCCGGCCTTCCCCTGGCGGCCTGTCAGGGGCCGGGCCCTCCCCGGCGGCTCATCCAGCTCGGCTCAGCAGCCTTCCCAAGCGCAGGGCCGCCTCCCGAAGCCTCTCCTCGGAGGTCGTGAGGGCAATCCGAAAGAACCCCTCGCCCCCCTGCCCCATGGAGCTGCCCGGAAGCACGATGACGCCCTCCGTCTCCAGCGCCCGACGGCAGAAATCCAGCCCGGACTCCTGAGTTGGGATGGGAATCCAGAGGTACATGGTTGCTCGGGGAGATCGGGCCTGAAACCCCTCCTTCACCAGGGCCGTCACTGCCGCGTCTCTCCGACGGCGGAAGACGTCGATGTTGGAGGGGACCCACTCCTCCCATGATCTCAGGGCGGCGGCTCCCGCCGCCTGGATTCCCAGGAAGACCCCCGTGTCCACGAAGCTCTTCACCTTCGAGAGGACTCCCACCAGCTCCGGGTTTCCCGCTGCCCACCCCAGGCGCCACCCTGTCATGTTGAAGGTCTTGGAGAGGGAGTGGAGCTCCAGCGCCACTTCCCGGGCGCCGTCGATCTCGAAGATGGAGGGTGGGCGGTATCCGTCGAATGCCAGCTCGCTGTATGCGTTGTCGTAGACCAGGACGAGTCGGTTCCCGCGGCAGAAGTCCACGGCATCCCTCAGGTACTCCGCGGGGGCAACGGCCGTGGTGGGATTGTTGGGATAGTTGAGGTACAGGAGCTTCGCCCTGGCCACGGTCGCCTGGGGCAGCTCGTCCAGTGGCAAGAGGAAGTCGTTCTCTTCCCTGAGAGGAACCCGCACGGGCTCGCCCCCCGCCAACCATACACCACTCCAGTAGGGGGCGTATCCCGGATCAGGAATGAACGCAACGTCTCCAGGGTTCACGAAGGCCAGGGGAAGGTGAGCGATCCCATCCTTCGATCCAATGAGGGGTACGATCTCCTTGACCGGATCCATCTCGACTCCGAAGCGGCGGTGCATCCACCTCGCGATCTCGGTCCGGAACTCGGCGAGTCCAAGGTTGAAGGGGTAGCGGGAGTTGGCTGGATCTCCCACGGCATTCCGGATCCCCTCCACCGCAGCCGGGGGAGGCGCCAGATCCGCGTCGCCGGCACTGAGGTCGATGATGTCGACCCCCTCCGCCGTGAGGCGTCTCTTGGCCTCGGGAATCCCCGCCAGGGGGTACGGGGGAAGGTCGAGGAACCGCCGACTAAGCTCCGGGAGCATGCCTCAGCCCTCCTCCCGTGCCCTCACGGGATTCCTGAGCACGCCCAACCCCGTCAACTCGACCTCCACTACGTCCCCGACGGAGAGGGGCCCGACGCCCTCGGGAGTCCCGGTGGCCAGCAGGTCTCCCGGTTCCAGCGTCATGATCCCGGAGATATAGGAAATGAGAAACGGAACGGAAAAGACCATCTGATCGCTGCTTCCTCGCTGTCGCTCTTCCCCGTTGACCCGGGTCACCACCGAGAGAGATCCCAGATCCAACTCTTCCGGAGATTTGGGTTCCCCCAGTGGACAGAAGGTGTCGAATCCCTTGGCCCGACTCCACTGACTATCCTTCCTCTGGAGGGTCCTGGCCGTCACATCGTTAACCGGCACGATCCCTTCCACGTAATCCATCGCCGACTCCTCCCTCACCCTGGAGGCCCTCCGCCCCATCAGGACACCGATCTCTCCCTCGTAGTGCACCTCACCCACTCCCTGGGGCAAGAGGATGGCGTCACCGTTGCCGATGAGGGAGGACGGCGGCTTCAGGAAGATGAGGGGTTCGGAGGGTACCTCGTTTCCCAGCTCAGCGGCATGGGCCACGTAGTTCCTCCCGACACAGACGATCTTCGACGGGCGGGGTAGAGCGGACATCCGGGGCTCTCTATCGAATGACAGGTGGAAAACAAGTACGGAGCACCTCTCTCCTCGCGGGGAGCGCCACCCGCGGCCGGAGCGGGGAGCCGCAAGGGAAACGGGGGCCCGAGGTGGGTGCCCTCAGTCCCCCGACGGCCGCGTGTGCAGCCAACTGCCGATGACGGCCCCCAACCCGGCTATCCCCAGCAGGACGCCGATCACCGCCCACCAGAACCCGAGATCGGCGTTGCCGGCCTGCCATCCTCGGGACGACTGCTCCAAGGCAAAAGTGACGAGGACGGCATAGGCCACTCCGATTGCGACGCCGACGATGAACTTCATGGCTCAGAGACCTGGGAGGGTTCGGATCACCGGGACCCCCGGTGGAGACGCGCCGTAATCTACCCACCCGCCCCAGCGTGACAAGGGGAATCGGGGTGTGATGCGCCCCCGGGAGTGGGCCGAAATCGTTACGACTGCGAAACACCGCACGCGTCCAGGGGCAGGGCCCTCCGCTACCTCCTCTGGTAGAAACTTCCCAGCGTCTTCTTCAGCTCCTCCCAGGGCCCCTTGGCTAGCGGGGCTGGAGGTAGGGACTGCCGGAGGTAGGGGCCGTATCGTCGAGTGAGGATCCGATCATCCAGGACCAGGATCGCTCCCCTGTCCTCCTGGGTCCGAATCAGACGGCCGAAGCCTTGTTTGAGACGGAGGGCGGCCTCCGGGAGCGTATACCGCCAGAAAGGGTCGCCACCCTGAGCCTCGATGACCTCCATGCGGGCCGCCACGATAGGCTCGGTGGGGACCTGGAAAGGAAGCTTC
>JASFRP010000153.1:0-7173 GCA_050114895.1 Gemmatimonadota bacterium | reverse complement strand
GAATGGGCTTTACTGGAGGTAGGGCCCGGAAGGGTCCTCGGATCCCAGGCCCGCCAGCATCCAGCCTCTCAGAACGCCACCATTGTCTCGTCCCTCCGCCATCCCAAGGAATCGCATCCCGATGGGGAGTTCATCCTGAATGCGCTGGGGCAACTCTGGGCCGGAGGGGTGGTCCCGGATTGGTACGGGGTCCACGGTGGTGCAAGGCGCAGCCGTATCGAGTTGCCGGGCTATCCGTTCGAGAGAACGACCTGCCTCCTCCAGCCCGGCGTGCACTCCACTCCGTCTGGTCCAGGCCCGATGGTGGAGACGGTAGGGGCCCCTGCTCCGACCCCCCAGTGGGTGGCGGGGACACCCCCGATCCCAATTCCGGCGCCGATGGGAGAACCTCCTGTATCCCTGCCTCAACCTCAAGCTGTGGGAGACCCGGGAATGACCGAAACCTTCGTCCCTCGCTCCACCAAGGAGCGGATCATCGAGGAACTCAAGACGATCTTCCACGAGCTCAGCGGTCTCGAGGTGGATCGGATGGATTCCCAGGCCTCCTTTCTCGAGCTGGGGTTTGATTCCCTGTTCCTGGCTCAAGTCACCGGCGATCTCAAGCGACGGTTCAAGGTGAAGGTCTCCGTCCGGCAGCTCATGGAGAAGACACCGTCCATCGATTCCCTTTCCGTGTCTCTGGAGGAGAAGCTCCCAGACGATTTCTTCCCGCCGGAAGCTCCACCCAGTCCGCCTCCGGCGGCCGCCCCGGCCATGACGCCACAACCCATACCCACGACCCCTGGTGTACCCATGCCTGGCCCCAGTCCCACCGCACCCTCGTTCCCGGCCCCGAGCCTCCCCGCTGGTGGGGTGACCTCCGAGGTCCAGGCCCTGATCCAACAACAGCTGCAACTGATGCAGCAACAGCTCCAGCTGCTGGGGACGGCTCCTGCAGCTCTGGTGACTCCCCAACCTGCAACGGCCGTGAGCACGCCGGCTCCCGGCACGGCTCCCGTCGCACCTACCCAGACCGCACCGAGTCCGACTCCTTCTCCTGCCGTGGAACAAACGACGGCGGGAGGAAGAGAGGAGCCTGTCGTGCATGGTCCCTGGAAGCCGGTAGATCGGGCGCGGCGGGAAGGGGTGGAGGAACGGCAGCAGGAAGCCATCGCAGAGCTCACGGAGGCGGTGGTCAAGAAGACCGGAAAGTCCAAAGAGTTCGTTGCCGAAACTCGAAGGCTTCTGGCCGATCCGCGGAGTATCGTGGGCTTCCGATCCGACTGGAAGGACCTGGTCTATCCTCTGGTGATGGATCGGGCGAAGGGGTCCAGAATCTGGGACACCAACGGCAACGAGTACGTCGATGTCGTGGGGGCCTTCGGCGTGAATTTCCTGGGACACAGCCCTGATTTCGTCACAAAGGCCGTTCAGGAACAGCTCGAGAGAGGGTTCGCAATCGGGCCGCACATCGAGCTCGCCGGCCGGGTTGCCAAGCTCGTGGCCGAGGTTACCGGCATGGAGCGGGTTTCCTTCTGCAACACCGGGTCCGAGGCTGTGCTGGCCGCTCTTCGAATTGCCAGGACGGTAACCGGCAACAACCGGGTTGCGTCCTTCAAGGCTCATTATCACGGGATCTTCGATGAAGTCCTGGTGAAAGCCGTGGACGTGGGTGGGGTCCGCAAGAACTTCCCCATCGCACCCGGAATCCCTCAGTGGGCCGTAGACGAATGTGTGGTCCTGGACTACGGGGATCCCGCCTCCCTGGACAGAATCCGGGAACAGGCCGACGATTTGGCCTGTGTGATCCTCGAGCCGGTGCGGAGCAGGAATCCTGACCTCCAGCCTTTCGATTTCGTTCGGGAGCTGAGAGCCCTTACCCGGGATTTGGGAATCCCCCTGATCTTCGATGAGATGATCACCGGGTTCCGGTGCCACCTGGGAGGAGCCCAGGCCCTGTTGGGTGTGGACGCGGACATCGCGACCTACGGGAAGGTTGTGGGTGGCGGCTACCCCATCGGCGTGGTGGCCGGCCGAGCCGAGTTCATGGACGCCCTGGACGGGGGTCATTGGGAGTTCGGCGACGACTCGATACCAGAGGCGGACATGACCTGGTTCGCCGGCACCTTCGTTCGTCACCCCGTGGCCATGGCCGCCGCGGAGGCCAGCCTTACGTTCCTGAAAGAACAGGGCCCCGGCCTCCAGGAACGGATGAATGCTCGGACCACGGAGTGGGTCCAACGCATGAACGAGTACTGCGAGGCCTCCAACATCCCGGTTTGGCTGGAGCACTTCAGCTCGTTCTTCATGGTCACCTACACTCAGTTTCAGGAGTACTCCGATCTACTTCCCTACTACCTGTTGAAGCATGGTGTCTTCAGCCGGGAGACCCGACCCCTGTTCTTCTCCATCGCCCATACGGACGAGGATTTGGAGCTGGTGGCGCAGGCCCATAAGGACAGCTTCGCCGAGATGCAAGCCGCCGGGCTCATGACGGGTCGGGACGGAACCGTGATACCGGTGGGTGAGGTAGACTGGGCCCCCGACGAGGACGGCGTGAGGGTGATCCCCCTCACGGAACCGCAGTGGGAAGTCTGGGTGGCTTCCCAGTTCGGCGAAGAGGCGAGTTCCTCGTTCAACCTAAACATGAAGCTGCCGATCCGAGGGGCGCTGGACGTCGAGCTGATGAAGTCCTGCCTCCAGGAGCTGGTGGACCGTCATGAGGCGCTGCGAACCACGTTCACCCCGGACGGAGACGCCCAGAGGATCCATCCGGAGCTGGCTCTGGAGATCCCCGTCATCGACCTGACCCATCTCCCGGAAGAGGAACGAACCGCCGAGGCCAAGAAGCTCGAGATCAAGCAAGTCAAGCAGCCCTTCGACCTGGTGAAGGGCCCCCTGGTTCGGGCCAGGATCCTGAAGCTGGGGGACGATCGGTGGACCGTTCTCTTCTTCGTCCACCACATCGTCGCCGACGGCTGGTCCTGCGGGGTCCTCAGCCGGGATCTCGGCCGGATGTATTCGGCAAGGAAGAAGGGAGAGAAGCCGACCCTCAACCCGGTGATGCAGCTTTCGGAGTACGTCCGCCACCTGCGGCTAGAGGAACAGGTTGCAGAGCAGAAGGCTTCCGAGGAGTACTGGCTCCAGGAATACGCCACGATCCCTCCCCCTCTCAACCTCCCCACCGACCGGCAGAGGCCGGCCGTAAAGACCTTCCCGGCCAACCGAACGTTCTTCAGCATCGAGCCGGAGGTCGTGGAGAGATGGAAAGCCTCAGCCAACAAGAATGGATCGACCCTCTTTGCCTTCACCTTCGCTGCATTCAGCGCCTTCATCCAACGGATCACAGGGCAGGATGATTTTGCCGTCGGCTCTGATCTCGCAGGACAGGCTCTGGTGCCCGGGAAGGATCTGGTGAGCCACTGTGTGAGCTTCCTCCCCATCCGCATAACGGTGGACGGCTCCAAGCCCTTCACCGACCTCCTGGCGGATACCCGAGGAAAGTGGTTCGACATCATCGAATACCAGAACTACACGTACGGGACGCTTCTCAGGAAGCTCGATGTTCCTACCGATCCCAGCCGAGTCCCCCTGGTGGCCGTAGCGTTCAACCTCGACCCGTCCTCTCTGGGACTGGAGTTCGCGGATCTGGAGACGTATCTGGATTCGGTACCCAGGCAATTCGAGGTCAATGATCTGTTCGTGAACCTCGTCCAACTTCCGGACGGCGGGATCGAGCTCCAGTGCACCTACAATCTGGACCTTTTCGATGAAGAAACGGTGATCAGGAGGATGCGGGAGCTCATCGTGCTCATGAACGATGCGGCGGCCCGGCCCGAAGCCCCGATCTCCGAATTGGCCCTGATCACTGAGGAAGACAAAGAGCTCCTGAAAAGCTGGAATGACACGGCGGCCGATTTTCCCCTGGATTCCACCGTACACGAGTTGGTGGAGGCCCAGGCCAGGAAGACTCCGGAAGCGCGGGCGTTGATGGCTGGTTCCGGTGTGGCAACCGAGATGACCTACGGGGAGATGAACCAGAAAGCCGACGCCCTGGCGGCCCGGTTGCAGGACATGGGGGTCCACCGGGACAGTCCCGTGGTCGTATGCATGGAGCGATCCGCTGAAATGATCGTGGGTCTGCTCGCGGTCCTCAAGAGCGGCGGGGCCTATCTGCCCGTCGACCCGGAAGACCCGGAGCAACGGCAAGAGCTCCTCATCGAGGACTCGGGAGCCGCCGTCATCCTCACGCAGGGCGCCCTGCGGGAACGGCTTCCGGAGGGGCCGAAGATCCTGGCGGTGGACGAGATCTGGGAAGAGCTGGAGGCCGGGGAGCCGGAGGCTCAGGCATCGGCGGACAGCCTCGCTTACATCATCTACACCTCCGGATCCACCGGGACTCCAAAGGGCGTCATGGTGGAGCACCGGTCTGTCGTGAACCAGATCTGCTGGCTCGTGGACTACCTGAAAATCGAGCCCGCCGACGTCATGCTCCACAAGGCACCCTTCAGCTTCGACACCGCCGTCGAAGAGATCTTTCCACCCCTGATCGCTGGTGCCACTTTGCTTCTGGCCCGTCCCGAGGGTCAGAGGGATCCTGCCTATCTTATCGACACCATCCAGAAGCACGGCGTGACCATCGCCGACTTCGTCCCGTCCATGATCAATGAGATCCTGGCCGAGCCGGGTCTCCCGGACTGCACATCCCTCCGGGCCGTCGTCACCGGTGGGGAGGCCACGACGCCGGCCCTCCGGGACCGGTTCCTGGAGACGTCCGGCGCTCAGCTCATCAACGGCTATGGTCCCACCGAAGCCACGGTTCAGGCCTCGGCCCACCGGTGCGAACCGGGTACTCCATCCGGAACCGTCCCCATCGGTCGACCGGTTGCCAACACCAAGCTCCGCGTCCTGGACCGGACTGGGAAGCTCGCCCCCATCGGTGTCCCCGGAGAGCTCTGCATCGGGGGAGCCCAGATCGCCAGGGGGTATCTCAACAGACCCGAGAAGACCGCGGAACAGTTCATACCGGACCTTTTTGCCCAGGAGCCCGGGGCCCGGCTGTACAGGACCGGAGACCTCTGCCGCTTCCGTCCCGATGGAGAGCTCGAGTTCCTGGGGCGGATCGACCACCAGGTCAAGCTGAGGGGGTACAGGATCGAGCTCGGGGAGATCGAGGCGGTGCTGGAAGGCCTGCCCGAGATTCGACAGGCAGTCGTGGAGCTTCGAGAGGTGGGCCCGAACAACCCTGCCCTCGTGGCGTACATCACGCTGGCCAACGGGGGCGAGCCCGACCCCTTCAACCTGCAGAGGGCTCTCTCGACCTCTCTTCCGGAACACATGATTCCTCAGCACTGGATGATTCTCCCCGACCTCCCCCTGGGCCCCAGCGGGAAGGTGGACCGAAAAGTGCTCCCCGATCCGGAGAGATCGTCTCGTCCCGAATCAGAGTACGTGGAGCCCGAAACCGAGATGGAACGGGCCCTGGCAGCCATCTGGAAGGAGGTCCTTGGGATCGAACGCGTGGGGACCCGGGATGATTTCTTCCGGTTGGGAGGACATTCCATTCTTGCGATCCGGGTTGCCAGCCGCATTCGAAGGGACATGGGTATCGAGCTTCCCCTGAGGAGGCTCTTCGCAACGCCCCTTCTCGGACCATTGGCCCAGGAGCTGGAGGGCCTCGCGGCAGCCTCGGCCCTCACCGCCACCGGGGACCTTGACGAGACCTACGAGGAAGAGGTGGTGATTTGAACACCGTCGACCTCCTTCGTGAACTTCGGGCCCTGGGAATCAGAATCCGAGTGGAGGGAGACCAGTTGGCGGTAAAAGCCCCAGCGGGGGCCCTGACTCCCGAGCTCGCCGCCCGCCTCAGAGACCACAAAGCCGAGATCCTGGCCTTCCTGAGAGACGCGGAATTTGCTCCCGGGGGGGAATCCGCCTCGGAGTCCCTGAAGGGCCTGGCCGATCCGGCCTCCCCCCCTGTCTCCCCGGACCAGCGCAAGGAATGGCACCTGCAGCGCTTGGATCCCGAGTCCTCGGTCTACAACGCTGCCGGAGCCTTTCGGCTTCGTGGCCCGCTGGATACCAGCGCACTGCGCACTGCTATCCAGGCCATGGTGGACCGACATGCCGTTCTGAGGTCCCGCTTTCCGGCGGTGAACGGGGAGCCTGTGCTGGTCATCGAGGACGAGGTCCGGGTGGAAATCCCTGAAACGGACCTCTCCGCAGTACCGGAAGAAGAACGGGAAGGCGCCATGCGGGCCTTCCTGGAGGAGGCCGCCGACGAGATCCTGGACCTGGAGCGGGGGCCCCCATTCCTGGCTCGATTGGCCAGGCTGGGTCCTGAAGACCACGCATTCTTCTTCATGGCCCACTCAGTCGTCTGGGACGGGTGGTGTTTCGACCTTCTCCTGAGAGAAATGACGGCCCATTACGAGGCCTGTCTGGATGGGCGGTCCGACGCCCTCCCTCCCCTCCCGATCCAGTACCCCGACTATGCAGCGTGGCAGAAGCTGCGGGAGGAGAGGGGAGATTTCAAACCCCATCTGGACTTCTGGCGTAGACAGCTCAAAGGCCCCATTCCCCACCTGGGCCTTCCCACCGACCGACCAAGGAAGGCGGAATCCGATTATCGGGGGGCGAGGGTCTGGTCCAAGGTGGAAAAGAGGATTCTGGACGGGCTCAGGGCCCTGGCCCGGGCCGAGGGAGCTACCCTCTACATGGTTCTCCTGGCGTCCCTGGACGTCCTCCTCCACCGCTACACGGGGAGAGCCGATTTTCTGGTGTCCTCACCTCTTCAGGGGCGCACTCACCCGGAGCTCGAAGATCTCCTTGGGGCGTTTACGAACACCCTCTTCTTCCGTGCCCGCGTGGAGTCCGGAGAGAGCTTTCGGACGCTTCTGCGGAACGTGAAGGAGACCTGTCTCGAGGCGGTGCAGCACCAGGAAGCGCCCTCCGACCAGGTCATTCAGATCATGGACGAACAGGGGCTGGGGCGAGCCCCATACGAAGTCATCTTCGTCTTCCAGCAAACTGCAGCCCGTCCGACCCGGATGGGCCCCGTGTCGGTTCACTCCATCTCTCGTGGCACCCGCTCCGTCCCCGTCGATCTGCTGATGTGGGCCCGGGAGTACGATGACTATATGGATGGAGGGTTCGACTACCGGACCAGCCTATTCGATGAAGAGAGAATGGAGC
>JASFRP010000152.1:0-7174 GCA_050114895.1 Gemmatimonadota bacterium | reverse complement strand
GGGTCTATCGCTTCAGATACGTGCAGGGAGGGAGGGTTCTACCAACGGAGGGGCAAGAGGGATGGGGCGGGAGGGAGAGCCCGGAGGTGAATGGATGTGGAAGGGTAGGCTCAACCTCCGGACGGTCTTCCACGGGTGTGGGGTTCCTCCCTCGTCCTCGGCCCGGCCTCCCCATGCGATACGAAGGGCCGGAGGGCCGTGCGAAGGTCCGCCAGCGCCAGACTCATGTGGTTCGCAACCGTCTGTTCCGAAAGGCCCAGGACCTCGGCCGCCTCCCGGTAGGACAGGCCCTCCTGGCGGACCAACCGGAAGACCTCCCGTCTCTTTTCCGGGAGCTTCGCGACAGCCGCGGCGGCGAGACGCTGGAGCTCGGCCCCCCGGGTATCCTCATAGGGACCGGGAGCAGGGGAGGGACCGCATTCAGCGGACCGGAGCTTCTGCCTCCTCCGGCGCGTGCGGATCTCGTCCAGGCAGGCGTTCCTCACGGTGGTGTAGAGGAGGGCCCGGAGGGAACCGTCCTCCCTCAGAGTGGCGCGTCTCGTCCACAGGCGGACGAAGGCTTCCTGAACGATGTCCTGGGGGTCGCAGTCGTCGGGCAGGATCCGCCCGGCGTATCCCACCAGCGGAGCCCAGAGGAGATCCATCAGCCGGTCCAGGGCCTGGGGGTCTCCTGAGCGAAGAGACTCCAGATAGCCGGTGAGGTGGGGGAACTCCGGGTCCCGAGGGCTGCCTGGCATCTGTCCTCTTCCGGGGCACGCGGACTTCGGGGCCAACTGGGATGATGTACGATGGAAGCGCCCGGAGTGTTTCCAACGCCCGTAGGCATGCCCCTGGGCCATGGCGGTGCGGTTTCGCCATCAGATTCCCCCTGGCCGGCCCCGGGAAACGCCCGCCTCCTTCACTCCTCCGCCTCGAACTGATCCCTCTCCGCGTTCTTTCGGACGTGGTGCGGATCGAAGATCCTCCCGTTCATGGCCAGGTACACCCCGTGAGGTAGCGTCTGGAGGGCTGCCAGCGCGAAACCGACGTTGAACGGCGCGTCGGAATCCTTGAAGGCCGCCGGCTGCATGGCTCCGGTAAGGACGATGGTCTTCCCCTGGATCTTCGAGAGGACTCTACCGGTGGTGGCCATGGTGTCCGTGCCGTGGGTGATGAGGACGTGCGTGCAGGGGTCTCCCTTCACCTTCCGGAAGATGAGGTCCCGGTCCCCGTCGGTGATGTCGAGGCTGTCCTTTCGGAAAAGGGATTCGAGTTCGTACTGGATGGTGGCGTTCGCTGCCCGGAGAATTCCGGTGACCTGAGGCTCCATGACCAGGAAGGCGCTCTCCCGGGTGGAGTACCCCTTGTCCATCGAACCTCCCGTCGTGAAGATTTTGACTCTCATCTCCACCAGCCTCATACCGGAGCCATCTCCCACGGCCGTGCCGCCACGACCCCCCGGACCGCCTCGATCGCCTCCTCGATGTGTTCCCGCGTGATCCCCCGATAGGTCACGAACCGCACCACACTTCCCAGGCCCGGAAGACCCCTCACGCCTTTCTCATCCAGATGAGCGGCGAAGGTCGTGGCGTCGACCTCCATGCCACCGACATCCAGGTTGATGATGTTGGACTGGACCGACTCCAGATCGACAAAGAGGCCGTCCACCGCCGCCACGGCCTCGGCGAAGACCCGGGCATTCTCGTGGTCCTCCGAGAGGCGCGGGATCCCCGTCCTGAGAGCAACGAGCCCGGGAGCGGCAATGACCCCGGCCTGCCTGAGCGTGCCGCCCAGGGCCCTGCGTACCATGCGGGCCCGTTCGATGAACGCCCTCGGACCTGTCAGGAGTGAACCGATGGGGGCAGAGAGCCCCTTGGAGAGACAGAAGGACACGGTGTCGACATGGCGGGTGAAGGTTCGGACATCCACCCCGGCTGCCACCCCCGCGTTGAAGATCCTGGCGCCGTCCAGGTGCACCCTCAGACCGTGTTCCCGGGCAATGCCGGCGGCCGCCTGGATATCAGCCTCCGGAATGACGGTCCCTCCGGCTGCGTTGTGGGTGTTCTCGAGACAGAGGATTCCAGGGGTAGGGAAGAGAGTGGGAACTCTCCTGGCGGCACTCCGGAGCTGGTCCAGATGGGGGGCGCCGTGCCTCCCCGGGATGGGGAGCACCAATAACCCGCAGGCGGCGGCAATTCCTCCAATCTCCGCCCCGTAGAGGTGGGCGCTCTGTTCGACGAGGGCTGTGGCACCGGGTTCCACGTGCGTGCGCATGGCAACGAGGTTCGACATGGTGCCGCTGGGGGTGAAGAGCCCGGCCTCCTTCCCCATCAGCTCCGCCGCCAGAGCCTCCAGCTCCAGGACCGTGGGGTCTCCGTCCCGGGAATCGTCCCCCAGAGGGGCGGTGAGGGTGCTCTGGAGCATCTCCTCGGTGGGTAGGGAAAGGGTGTCGCTCCTGAGATCAATGATGCCGTCACGCATGATCATCCCTGTGACCTGAGTGTGATGAGGGCCATCTCGGCCGTTGTCCCCAACCGCATGGGCGGACCCCAGAAGCCGGTTCCGGAGCTGAGGTAGAGGTGGGTCTCCCCCTCTTTCTTGAGACCCTTAACATACGGTTGCTGGAGGTAGACCAGGTAGCTGAACGGCCAAATCTGTCCTCCGTGTGTGTGGCCACTCAGCACCAGGCCGACGTCCTGGCCTGCCGCCTCCCGGATGATCCGAGGCTGATGGGCCAGGAGGACGACGGCTCGGCTCGGATCCCGTCCGGCCAGCGCCCGGGTGAGGTCGGGTCCGTGACCCACCGCGATGCGGGCGCCGTCGTGGTCGTCCACGCCCGCCAGGTCGAAGCCATCCTCCCCCGTCCCGATCGAGACCCGCTCGTTCCTGAGGACCTTCACTCCCGCCCCCTCGAGGTAGGCCAGCCATCCCGCCAGGTCGTGGAAGTACTCGTGGTTTCCCGTCACGAAGAAGACACCGTGGGGTGCCGCCAACCGCCGTATGGGTTCGGCGTCGTGGCCGAACTGGGCCACGCTCCCCTCTGCCAGGTCCCCGGTGATGGCGATGAGGTCCGCGCCGAGTCCGTTGGCACGCTCCACCACACCTTCCAGCCATTCCCGCCCATGGACCAGGTCCAGGTGGAGGTCGGAGAGGTGGAGGATCGTGAAGCCGTCCAGCGCGTCCGGGAGCCTGGGGAGGGGGACCTCCAGGCGGCGCACCACCAGGCGGGTCAGCCCCCACCAGATCGCGAATCCCGTGGCCAGCAGGACTGTCCCCGTCGCCGCGGCTGCCGTCACTCTCCAGGCCTGGAGGGCCCGGGTCGGATCGGCCCAAAGGGGAGACATCCCCACCAGCCCCATAAACAGCTTGCCGGTCCAACGCACGACGTCGACGGCCAGCACCAGGAAGAAGCTCTGGAAGGCGAAGCCCAGCCAAACGTAGATCGGCACGACGATGTATCGCGCCACGTTCTTGTCCAGAGCTCGGCTGGCGATGAACGAGAGCGGGATGCTCAGGACCAATCCCACCAGGGCCACCCCAAGAAGCGTGCTCCAAGGCGGTGGAACGGCTGTGTCCACCACCAGACGTTGGAAGAGGTACCCGTGCACGCCTCCCATGATGAGGAGAACGACGGCCAGGAACGTGAGGAAGGCTCGCCAGCTCAGGTCAGGCTCCAGTGCTCGGGTGCGGGCCCCGAAAGGGGTGCGGGTGACGGATGAGTGAGAAATGTATCGATTTTCCGGGCCAAGGGGGGCTCGGGAGGCTGGGATCCAGGGTCACTGGGTCGGGGGGGCCTGGCGTACGGGTACGTCTAGAACCGATCCCCCCACCTTCCGGAGAATCTCCTGGTACCAGGCCACGGCTGCCCCTTGCTGCTCCTCGAAATCTGCCACACCCCAGAGGACGGTGAGCGTCCGGGTCGTGTCCCCCTGCGTCTTGATTCGCTGCGCGTCTTTCACCGGGTTCCCGCAGGGACCCTGGGCGTCGTAGAGGCAGATCAGGCCCTTCAGGGACATTTCCTGGCCTGACGGGTTGAAGACGTAGCTCCCGTCCTCGGGCCCCTGGGCGACTCTGAACGGCGGCCGGGCCCGGTCGAGGTCCACCAGAGCGATGGGAAACCCGCTGTGCAGCGAGACGACGTTACACACGTCCACGGCGAGGTTGATGGACCCCAGGGCACCATCCCCCACCGCCCGGACCAGGTATTCCGAAGCCGGCTTCCCCCGGCCCGCCGGCTTGTGGCCCCAGTGACGAAGGGTATCCCTTACCCTCATGCGGAGGGATTCATCCCGCCGGACCGGAGCCCGGGCATCCAGCCTCAGGAACTCCATGATCCAGGAGGGTGTCGGCAGCGCCTCCAGGGGACTGGGGAAGGTCGTGGTGAACGCCGCGGGTCGGAGCAGAGGGTGAGCCTCCACCTCGATGGAGAAGCCATGGTCGATCATGGAACAAAGGTGGGTCCGGGAAGACGGCCCGCCAAGGTGGGGCCGTTACGTTATGGTGCGGGCGTCCGTGGGGACCGCTCCCCTGTCGGCCCGGTCTACCCGCACCCTCCGAACTCCGTCCAGTGTTGCCGCAGGAAGCTCCCGAGTTCTTCACGGGCGAACTGTACCTGATAGCTGGGCAGGGACCCGGTGCGGGGACCTTCCGTGAAACGGAGGTAGAGTCCCCCCACCAGCCCGCACGTCATGGGTCCGGGGGAGCCATCCACCGTCTCTCCCACGGAGAAGAGGAGGGATTTTTCGAAGAGGTCGTCCATGGGACCCGGCTCTCCGGCCTCGGAGAGTGTCCCCGTCTTCGCCAAGACCCGGGGGGGAAGGCCGGCGCGTCTCCACGCCGCCCTCAGCCCCTGGGCCGTTCCGTCCTCGGCGACATCGGCCAGTCCCGCCAGGAACTCCGTATACCAGGCCTGTTCTCCGAGGCCCAGAGAGCCACCGGACCCGGTTGGGGTCGCTTCGGCGCCGTCGGTCCCCGTCCCTCCCCCCCGCCCCGGTTCGACTGCATCCTCCTCCCGGGGGAAGAACCTCAGCTGCACTCTCCGGTCACTCACCACGCGGGCGAAGGCCGTGGTGAGGTCCAGGAGGTTCCACTGGTTCTCCCACGCTCCGTAGGCGTATCGATAGAGCAGACCCAGCTCCGTGCCCTCGTTCGAGCCCGGGGCCAGGAGGGCTGGCCGGGACTGAGCCGGGAGAAGCTCGAAGGGGACATCAACCGGCGTGCCGTCGGAAAAGGTCAGGCCATCCCAGGCGCTGTGGCTGCGCCCCGTTGAGTCGGCGATGACGGGGTCCGTCGGGAGATCGAAGAGCTGGTTGATCCCCCTCGACAAAGGGCTCCGGAGCAGGGTGCCCCTGGGCACCGCCCCCGCTTCCACGGGGATGACAGGCCGGCCGAATCCCTGGCGTCCGGACGGGTCTGGGGTCTCCAGTCCAGCCATGAGGAGAGAGGCGGCGAACTCGTTGTTGGAGCACCGGAGGAAGTAACGGAGGTCTACCCAACCGCTCCCGGGAGGGGCGCAGTTCAGCGTCGTGGTGAACGCCCTCCTGGGGGGGACGTCGGGCATGCCGAGGACGGAGGAGACCCGCCCCGAGCGGGCTCGGATCCTGAGCTCGGCCAATTCGGGACGTTGGGAGAGGATGGCCGCGGCGAGCATCGGCTTCACCGCCGACCCCGGGGCCACCCGCTCCAGGAGAGCGCTGCGGCCAGGGTTTCGCCGCTCTCCCACCTCCGCCACAGCCACGATCTCCCCATCGGGGATTCGGGCCAATACCATCATTCCGAAGTCCAGCGGGATGTCCAGCTCAGATTCCAGGAACCCCGCCAATCGGGATGTGAGTTCGGCGCTTGCCTCGGCCCTGACGGAGAGGAGGATGGAGGCCCCCCGGGAGACCCGGGTCTCGGGGGCGGATGCGCTCATGCCTAGCGCGGAGAACAGATCCAGGGGAGGCGGAAGCTCCGTCCGCCGCCGCATTCTACCATTCACCCACTGTCGGCTGGAGAGGACACCCTCCCAGTATTCACCGAACACCGCGGGCTCCAGGGGATTCAGACGGAGGATGGCGCCTTCACGGATCCCCACCGAGTCTCCAGACCGGACCCGATGCCCGTCCACCCAGAGGTCTGCCCACCCCGCCACGGCCCAATCCGGGGTACGACGGTCGGAGGCGAGGCGGAAGGTCGCCTGTGGGATCCTCTCCTCCGACAGGCAGTAGGCCTGGACGTCGGAGGACTGGGGGACGAGCTCGCAGAGTTGCCGCCGCCCCTCCACCTCCCGGACGAGCCGGACCGACTTGCGGAGGGGAACGGCGAGCCGGGGGCCGAAGAGACCACGCCCACGGTGGACGTCCGTGGCCAGGATCTCTCCGTTCCACTCGCCCTCCAGGGGGGACCGGACCCGGAGACTCCAGGCTGACGAGGCGCGGGTGAGGCCGGTGGTCCCGTCCGCTCTTCGGTACGATCGAAACACTGACGGGTTGTAGGACCGGAGGTGATCGAACCAATCCGGGGCTTCACGCGCCAGCGCCACCCGCTCCCTCTGGAAGTGGTTGTAGGCCTGGACCTGGTCGTAGAGGAAGCCCGCCTCCTGGAAGGCCGGGAAGGCTTCCACATCGGCGATGATCTCGATGGTGTCGTACGCGAGAGTCCGGGACCTGGACAGCCTTTCCTCCACCGGCCGAAAGACCAGGAGAGTGGAGTCGCCGGCTCCCGCCGTCAGGTCGTCCAGGGCCTCCAGGAAGGCGTGGTAATCCAGCCCCGATCGGACGTCGGTGTCCCCGCTGGCCCGCACCGTCTCGAACCCGACCCAGAAGAGAAGGGCTGCAGTGAGGGTCAGGAGCGCCCCGATGGCCCGGAGGAGGGGGCCGTTTCCCGGAGGCGTGGTGCGCGGCGTCGTCACGACTCCCTCCCTTCGCCCTGCGGCTCGTCGAGAGCCGCCAGTCCGAAGACGATACCCGTCCCCAATCCACTGACGAGAATGACGTCGGCCCAGGAATTCAGTCCCAGGAAGGGCATGTTCTGGCCGGTGAGAGGGACGAGGCCGAGGTTCGATGCCGCCACGTAGACGGCGGGAAGAGTGAGCCAGAGCACCCCACCCACCGTCATGGCCAGGACCGCCAGCCCCGGACGGGTATCCTGAATCGTCCCGTGGACCCGATACGTCCACACCCCCACCACCACCAGGAGGGAGAAGTAGGCCAGG
>JASFRP010000151.1:0-7203 GCA_050114895.1 Gemmatimonadota bacterium | reverse complement strand
TCCGGTGCCCCGCGTGTCTACTTCTTCAGACTACCCGATCGTGGCAGAAAGTCCGATCTCCGCTTCGAACAGATCGAGGATGTGACATGAGCAGGAATGGCATTCGAACGGCATTGATCCCCGCAGTCGTCGTGGCCCTGGGCATCCCGTTGAGCCTGTCTGGACAGGAAGACACGTTGAGATACGAAGTGGGGCGGGCCCTACCCCCCACCGTGGAAGGACGCCCGCTCGTACCCATGACGCTGGAAGAGGCCATCGCCCGGGCGCTGGAGCTGAACCTGGACATCCAGACGGCCCGTTTGAGCCCCCAGATCCAGGAGTACAGCCTCTCGGCGGCGGAGTCGGTCTTCGATCCGACGCTCGGAGCCACATTGGGTTACAACAACTCCACCAACCTGCCTACGAGCCAGCTGGACGGGGGCGCGCAGGTCACCAACCAGAGATCCACCTACAACGCCTCTATCTCGAAGCTCTTTCCCTGGTACGGCGGCCGCCTGAGCGCCAACTTCAACAACGGCCGCACCGAGACGGACAACACCTTCACGACCCGCAATCCGAGTTACAGCTCCACCCTGAGCTTCAACTACACGCAGCCCCTCCTGTCGGGGTTCAAGACGGACAACCAGCGGACGGCCTTGAAAACCCAGGAGATCCAGGGGGAGATCACCGACCTGCAGCTGGTGAACCGGGTGGAGAGCATCAAGTACCAGGTCTACGCGGCCTACTGGGGGCTCCGAGCCACCATCGAGCAGATCGAAATCCAGCGCCAGAGCCTGGCTCTGGCCCAGGAGCTGCTCGCCCAGAACCGGATCCGGGTGAGCCTGGGGACGATGTCCGAGCTGCAGGTGGTCCAGGCCGAAGCCCAGGTGGCGAGCGCCGAGCAGGCTCTCCTGAACGCCGAGGTCCAGTGGCGAAATCAGGAGCTGGGGTTTAAGTCCCTCCTGGTTGGAGGCGCCGACGACCCTCTTTTCCAGCAGACGGTGAACCCCGTCGACCTTCCCACCATCGAGGGGGGGGACGTGGACATCCAGGCGGCCATCGACACGGCTCTGGAGCAACGGACCGACCTCCGGCAGCAGAGACGGCAGCGCCAGATTTCGGTGCTGGACCTGAGCGTGGTGGAGAACAACGTCCTGCCCAGCCTCAACCTCACGGCGGGCTATTCGCTGCAGGGCGTGGGCGGTGACCTCTACAGCCGGTCCGAGCTGGGTGGAGATCCGATCCTGATCGAGGAGGGCGGCTACAAGGATGGCCTCAAGTCCCTCTGGAACCGGGACGCCCCGACGTGGAATTTCTCCCTCAACTTCTCCTACCCCATCGGGAATTTCGGGGCGAAGGCGAATCGGGAACGGGCCCGCCTGCAGCTCCAGCAGACGGACCTGGCGCTGCGGAACCAGGAGCTCTCCGTGGTCACCCAGGTGACGAACGCCGGCCTTGCCGTGAACGACGGCTTCCTCCAGGTCCAGGCGGCCCAGCGGAGCCGGGAGGTGGCGGAGCGGAACGCCCAGATCGAGCTCACCCGGTTCCGGGTGGGGGCGGCGACGAACTACGAGGTCACCCAGGCACAGAATGACCTGACCCTCTCCCGCCTTTCGGAGCTTCGGGCGCTCCTCAACTACGTCAACGCCATCGCCGAGTTCGATCTGGTGCAGCGGGTGGGGGGGTAGCAGGGGTCGGAGCGCCTCCCGATTCTGGGCCCTGACATTGGCGGCCGGTCCGACGGATCGTCGGGCCGGCCGTTCCTCAGCTCCGGCCGCCATCCGGAGTCCCCTGGATTCTCAGGGCGCTCGAAGCCTCGTTCCTACCGCCGGTACACCACCTTCCCCCCCACGATGGTGAAGTCCACCAGGGCCTGCATGATCTCGTCCTCCGGGCCGGTCATGAAATCCCGGTCATAGATCACCATGTCTCCCAGGTAGCCTTCCTTGATCATCCCCTTCCGGTCCTCCATGAACTGGGCGTAGGCGGAGCCCAGTGTGTAGAGCTCGATGGCCTCCTCCGCAGTGAGCTTCTGGTCGGGGAACCAGCCGTCTCCCTCCTCCCCGAGGCGGTCCTTCCGGGTGACGGCGGCGTAGATCCCCTCCAGAGGGGCAAGGGGCTCCACCGAGTAGTCCGTACCGAAGGCGATGTGGGCCCCGGCGTCCAGGAGTCGACGCCAGGCGTAGGCACCCCGGCTTCGCTCCAGGCCGATGCGTTTCTCGGCAAAGCGCTTGTCGGTGATGCAGTGGGTGGGTTGCATGGAGGCGATCACCCCCAGCTGGGCGAAACGCGGAATGTCGGCGTCCGTGAGGACCTGGGCATGCTCGCTCCGGTGTCGGCTGTCTCTCGCGCCGTTCACCTCCCGGGCATGTTCGTAGGCGTTCAGGATCCAGTTGTTGGCCTCGGTGCCAATGGCGTGGATCCCGATCTGGAAGCCCATGGCGTCACAGGCCAAGACCTGCTCTTCCAGCTCCTCATAGGACATCTGGGGGAGGCCCCGGGTCTCGGGCTCGTCCTCATAGGGTTCGAAGAACATGGCGGTCCCCGACCCCAGGGTGCCGTCCATGAAGCCCTTCAGGTACCCGAAGCGAATCCAGTTCCCTTCCGCGGGATACCGCTTCCGCAGCTCGTCCCACCGGGCCAGCTCCTGCGGATCGGCGGTGAGGTTTCCGGCCACGTCCACCCGGACGGTGAGCTTCCCCTCGTCCATCATCCGCTGGTAGGTCTCTGCGTTTCCGCCCCCGGGGTGCTGGATGCTGGTGACCCCCAGGCTCCGCGTGTACTCGAGCATCTGATCCCACCCCAGTGCCCGGCGAGCCGCTTCTTCTTCCGCTGTCCGCTCCACCGGCACCGCGCCGTAGTCTAGAAGCCGGCGTGCGCTCTCCTTGAAGATCCCTGTGGCTTCTCCCGTGACCGGGTCCCGCTGGATCTCGCCCCCGGGGGGATCAGGGGTCTCGTTGGTGATCCCCGAAGCTCGAAGCACATAGCTGTTCACCAGCGTGGAGTGACCATCGGCCCGGCTCAGGGCGACGGGATTGTCCGGGGCCACCTCGTCAAGGAGCTCTTTGGTGGGCCACTGCCTGCCCACGAACATCTCGTGCTCCCAGTGCCCCCCCTGGATGAGCTCCCCGGGCCGGGCCCGGGAGACCGCTTCCCGGACCCGCTCGGTGATGACCGAGGGATCGGTGGTATAGCGCAGCTCAATGTAGTCCGGATCCAGAGGGCCGTAGTGGGCGTGGGCGTCGTTGAAGCCCGGGATCATCAAGCGTCCCCCGGCGTCGATGACCTCGGTGTCCGTCCCGATGTACGCTTCCATGGCCTCATTCGAGCCGACGGCAACGATCTCCTCACCCAGGACGGCCACGGCCTCGGCCCTGGGCCTGTCCCGGTCGATGGTGACCACGTCCGCGTTCGTCACCACCAGGTTGGCGGGAGGTCCCGAGTAGGGTGCCTCGCATCCCGCCTCCGGGAACAGCAGGAGGAGTGTGAGCCCGAGAGCGAAAAATCGAGGGGACATCGTTCGTCTCCTTGGCTAAGGTCGTGGGAGTCCCGGGCTCCGAGCCGGCAGGAGCCACGGGGTTGCCGAGTGTCCGGCATCCTCCCCTGAGGATCGTCTATCTAACGCAGCTAATGAACGTCGGCAACCGCTCAGGTTCCGGCGGAGCCGCGGCGCCGTTGTTCCGTCTTTCCGCCTCGCCTATACTTGGCGCCAACCACCGAAGGAGGTGATCTCATGGCAGTGATCGGAATCATAGGAGGGAGCGGACTCGACGATCCTGAGATCCTGGTCTCCCCGTCGGACATAGAGATGAGGACTCCGTACGGCGACACTTCGGAGCGGCTCAGGAAGGGCACCGTGGAGGACACTCGGGTCCTCCTGCTGCCACGACATGGGCGCCAGCACACCATTCCACCCAGTCAGGTCAACAACCGGGCGAACATCTGGGCAATGAAGGCTGCGGGGGCTACGCACATCGTCTCCACCACGGCTGTGGGCTCCCTCCGTGAGGAGATCCACCCCGGAGATCTCGCAGTGCTGGACCAGTTCATCGACTTCACCAGGCACCGGCCGGTGACCTTCTACGAGGAGTTCTCCCCGGGAGACATGAAGCACACCGCCATGGCCGATCCCTTCTCCCCGCAGCTGAGGGAGATCATCATCGAAGTGTGTAGAGATCTGGAGATCCCCTGTCACGAGCGGGCCACGGTCATCACCGTGGAGGGGCCCCGATTCTCCACCCGGGCCGAGTCACACATGTTCCGGGCGTGGGGAGCCGATGTCGTGAACATGTCCATCGCCCCGGAGTGCATTCTGGCCAACGAGTTCGCTCTTCCGTATGCCTCCATCGCCATGTGCACCGACTACGACTGTTGGAAGGAGGACGAGGAGCCGGTGACCTGGGAGGCGGTGTTGGAGACCCTTCGCCGGAACGCGGACGAGATGACCCGGCTTCTCGTCGAGCTGATCCCGAGGATCGAGAAGACCGTGACCGGAAGGGCATGAAGATCCAGGGGAAACACTACCGCACGGTCTGGTTCAGCGACGGCGAGCTGAACCTCATCAACCAGACGCTCCTCCCGAGTCGCTTCGAGATCGTCCGGTACCGGCGCTACCTGGAGGCGGCGGAAGCCATCAGGTCCATGGTGGTCCGGGGGGCCCCGGCCATCGGCGTCACGGGTGCCTTCGCCATGGCCCTTGCCCAGGCGGAGGGAGCAGACCTGCTGGAGGCGGCTGAGGTCCTCCGGGCCACTCGACCCACGGCTCAGGACCTCTCCTACGGGATCCAGCGGGTCCTGGACGGGATCACCCGGGGCCTCAGCGCGCTGGCTGCGGCTCAGGAGGTGGCGGATGACTACGAGGCGTCCTGCCGAGCCATCGGAAGGCACGGAGAGCATCTCATCGAGGACGGGATGCGAGTGAACACCCACTGCAATGCAGGGTGGCTGGCCACGGTGGACTGGGGAACCGCCACGGCCCCGATGTACACGGCGAGGCGGAGAGGGAAGGACTTCTTCGTCTGGGTGGACGAGACGCGCCCCCGGTGTCAGGGGAGCCGGTTGACGGCGTACGAGCTGGGCCAGGAGGGGATCCGCCACACCGTCATTGCCGACAGCGCGGCCGGAGCTCTCATGGCCCGGGGGGAGATCGATCTGGTCCTGGTGGGGAGCGACCGCATCGCCATGAATGGCGACGTGGCGAACAAGATCGGCACCTATTCCAGCGCGGTGTTGGCCAAGGAGAACGGGATCCCCTTCTATGTCGCCGCCCCCACCGCCACCGTGGACCCAGCTTCCGCAACGGGAGCCGACATTCCCATCGAGGAGAGAGACCCCGACGAGGTGGCATGCGCGGTGGGGTGGGACGGTGAAGAACGCCGGGAGGTCAGGGTCCGCATCGCCCCGGAGGGCACCCTCGTCCGGAACATTGCCTTCGACGTCACCCCGGCCCGGTACGTCACCGGGATTCTCACGGAGAAGGGGATCTTCGAACCGCGGCGGATCGGCGAGGCTCTGGCCCGTTGACGCAGGAGCCCGGGCACCGGGAGCACCGATGGCGAGATGAACGAGGAGGCCATCAAGTTCCGGTGCGAATGGCCCCCCCTCTTTCCCGCGCCGGCAGCGGGGGGAGATTCCGTCGCGGGGCGGTCAGCCCTCCCCCTTCTGCGGGCCGTTCAATATGGCGTCCCTCAGGTGGTCCACGATGAGATCCACCTCTCCGGAGGTCACCTGGAAGTGGGGGGTGAACCGCAGGGAGTTCTCACCGCCGTGGATCACCCCGATCCCCTGGAGACGCATGTACTCTTCGAGGCTGTCAGCGCCGTAGGCCTTGTAGTTCGGCGTGAGCTCACAGGAGAACAGGAGGCCCGTGCCCTGGACCTTGGTGATGGGGCCGGCCAGCTCGTCGGCCAGCGCCTGGAGCTTCTCCAGGAACTCCTTTCCCCGGGCGACGATGTTCTCCCGCACCCTGTCGGTGACCATTCCCAGGACCGCGGTCCCCACGTCCATGGCCCGGGGGTTCGCAGTCATCGTATTTCCGTAGATCCCTCGCCGGTAGAGACTGGCGGCCTTCGGGTTCATGGCCAGGATCGAAAGGGGGTACTGCCCGGCGTTCAGGGCCTTGGAGTAGGTTTCCATATCCGGCTCGGCCAGGCCTTCGAAACCGGGGTAATCGACGACGGAGAGGTTCCCCGTGGTCCGGAGGCCGGCCTGAATGGAGTCCATGAGGAGCATGGATCCGTGGGCCTCCGTGAGCTCCCGGGCCACTTGGTAGAACTCCGGGGTCACAGCCATCCCGGGATCGCCCTCCCCCATGACGGGCTCCATGAACAGGGCTTCGATGAAGTACCCGGCCCGGTCCGCCTCGGCAAATGCTTCCCTGAGTCCGTCAATGTCGTTGGGCTCCACCGCGACGAGGTCATCCAACCCCCGGAAGGTCGCCAGGTACTTCTGGTAGGACCCTCGCGTGGAATCGGACCACTGGGCCGGGCGAGCCGTACGTCCATGGAACCCACCCTTGAGGGACATCTTCTTCACCGGCTTCCCCTCGTGCCGGCCACCGGGGTCCGTCAGGAGCTTTGCGTTCACGTCGGCGATGCGGGAGGCGACCTCCACCGACTCGGACCCTGAGTTCATGGCCAGGAACTGAGAGAACGGACAGCCACCGGTCCGTCGGCGGCCGATCTCCGCTTCCAGGGCCTGGATCAACCGGTACTGACTGAAGCTCGGAGTCATGACGTTGGCCATCACTTGCGGACGGCTCATGGCTTCCAGCACCGGGGCGGGAACATGGCCGAATCCCAGCATCCCGTATCCGCCGTTGTCGTGCAGCACCGCTCCCTTGGTGGTGACGATCCAGGGGCCCCGGGCCGCCAGAGACACGTAGGGGTTTATGGTGTCCTCGTAGTAGAAATTCACCACTCCCGCCTCTATGGCTGCCACCTGATCCGGTTCCTCCGCAGAGATGAGCTCTGGAAACTCGGTGGCGAGGGCGTCGAATTCCTCACGTGCGGCCTCCACGGCCTCGGAGAGCGTCGGATCCGAAGTGGCGAAGACACAGATCTCTTCGTCGGAAAGACCCTGGGTCCGCCGCTTTCCTCCAGCAGACCTGATGTACTCGAGATGCTCTATCACACTCATGGCGGAGCCTCATGAACGGATGGGAAACAGGCTTCTGGATCACCGTGGTTACGGACGCTAGATCAGGGGGAGGACCTGGTCAAGATG
>JASFRP010000150.1:0-7208 GCA_050114895.1 Gemmatimonadota bacterium | reverse complement strand
CCGATTGCTGAGGGGCTGTTTGGTCGGGATGTTGGCTCATGGGTCCCTCGGTTCTTGGCTGCGTCCGGGAATACGAAGACGAAAATGGAGGAGTCGCTTGAGGCGCCGTTTCAGCCCGAGCCGGTCAAGGAACCCGACAAAGGCCATCTCGAGGAGGTCCGTTCCGCAGTGCAATCCCACGCGGAACAGGTTCCGGCCGCTCCACCGGAAGTAGTAGACATTTGCACACCGCGTGTTCCGCGTGGAGTAGCTCCTCTTCCAGCGGGCGGCTCCGCTTCCGAGATCCAGTAGCCCGAAGGCCCCCTCGGCGAAGAGCTGCTCCAGCATCTCGTGCAAGAGAACCATCCCGGGAGACCATTGGCGGTATTCCGGGTCATACCCGGTCTGCAGGTAATCGAGAACCTCCCCCCGTGCGCGACAGTTCCCGTACGCGACGGCTCGGTCCCCGTGGAAGAGGATGAAGCCACGCACTCGTCCCTTCGCCGCCGCCTCCTCCAGCTCCCTCCGGTAGTCCGGACCCTCCGGAATTGCCGCCTCCAGCCATTTCGCCTGATAGGTGAGGCAGGCCACCGACACGGCCAGATCGTGGAACTCCTGCATCTCCTCCGGCCGGACGTACTGCCGGCAATGCACCGTGCCCTCCCCGTAGGCCATGAACTTCCGGGTCTTGCGGAATAGCTCGTGCCGGTCCTTCGACGAGAGTCCCTTCGCGTACTCCTCGAAGGACCCCGAGAGGTCCAGGGCGTGGTGGTCGAAGTGCCCCGGGACATACCGGATGAACTGCTTCCGAAAGGTCACCCGCGGGAGATCCTCGGGAGTCGGCTGCGCGTAGATGACCAGGGCATCGATTCCGGTGTTGAAGCGATGCAGCGGAAGATCCAGGTCCTCCGGGCAATCCGGAAGACGAGAGGGATGGAGGTCCAGGGAAAGGGCCGGGAACCTCAGAGTGGGTAGATGAACATATCCCGAAGGGAACTCGAGGCCGTGTCGCCCCTCAACCCAGGGGTCTGGGGGGAGATCGCCCGGCGGAGCTTCCTCTGGGCTGGTGGGCCTCACGCCCTCCGACCTCTCACCCGCGACACGCGGCGAGCCCCCGGGATGGCCCGGCGGAGACAGGCGAGACCCCGGGCTGCCATCCTCCCGGGTCGGGGCCTCCTGATGTGTATCCAGATCCGTCACAGTTCATCCTCGGCTGGGCCTGTTCCGGCAGGCCCCGGGGTGCTTCCATCCACATATCCAATCTGTTGGCCACGCCAGAACCATATCAAGTGTTTTCCCTCCGAACGTATTTCTTCGAGGACGCGGAATGGCTTATCAGAGCTCGTGGTAGGAAAGGAGTCGAACAGGAAAGGGAAGCTGGTCTTCCCAGGAGCCCTCCAGGACCTCGATCTCATCCTGGAACCCCAGCTCGTTGTCCGCCCCGGGATGGACCATGACCTCCAGGGTTCCTGGGCTGAGGGGCCTCTCCCGGGAGGCCCTGATGAAAGAGCTGAAGTCGGAGAATTCGTCCGTTGTCTTCGTCCGGACGTAGTTCCGCAGAGCGAAGTTCCACACCCTCTTCTTCAACATGAGCAGCGAGGATCCAGGGGGGCTGGCCCTGTCATAGAGGGTCTTCGTGATTCGGGCCTTTCGAATCCCGGTCCTTCTCTGCACCGACTTGAATGCCAGGAAGAGCCGAGGAATCGTATGGACGTGCTGATGCGAATCCAGGTGACTGACGGGCACCCCCGCGGAGCGGATCCGCTCCACCTGCGCCATCCACTCCCTCTCTATGCCGCGAAGGAGGGTTCGAGTGATCCGCACGGTGAAGATGATGGGGTGGAGCCGCCCATCGTCGTCCAGGAGGGGAGCAAGATCGGAGGTGTCCGTCAGAGGCAACCCCTCCGTCAGATTCAGGTGCACCCCGAAGGAACAGCCCGGGAGTCCGCGGGCTGCGGCGAGGGCGGGCTCCAGGTCCTCCCCGTTGGCCAGGATCGTGGCGGAGGTGACACGGCCTCGCTGCATCAGGGATACCGTGGCGGCGGTGTTCGCCCCGGAGATCCCGAAGTCGTCCGCATTGACGATGAGGTTCACGGGCCTCCGCGTCACTCCCCCACCCTCCTGCCGATGATCTTCTTCACCAGCTCCACGGAGCCGTCGAAGGCTGCGTGACTTCTTGCCAGGAGCCGGTTCCGGGGCGAACGACGCATCACGAGCCACGACGCGTCGGAGCTCTGGTCGTTTCCGAACCGCCGCTTGTAGGCCGCGTCTCCCATCCCGAAGTTCAGCAGGGTCATGGACGGATCTTCGTGCAGATCTTCCAGAAGAAGGTACCAGAGGACCGTTCCGGGAGAGTAGTCGGAGAACCGCTGATCGTATCCCAGCTCACCGGAATTGAACACACCGCGGTACTGATAGCCGATGAGGAACGCCGTCGGATCACTGCCCGAGATGAGGAGGTAGGACCGGAGGAGGCCCCGGCCTGCCAGGTCCGACAGGGACCGCCGGGTCCGCTCGTCGTCGGAGAGCCGATCACCCAGGACACGCTGCTGCCAGGAATTCTTGCTGATCTCCACAGCGGCCTCCAGGAATTCCGGCACCTGGCTCGGATCATGGACACGTATGATCTCCACGCCGTCTTTCCGCTTCTCCAGCTGCCGGACCTTCCGCCTCAGGGTGTTCCGCGACTTGCCGCCCATCCCGCCCAGATAGTCGTCGAAGGACCCTCCCATTCGCAGCAGGTGCCATTTCCTTGCTCCGAAGGGAGAGTGCAGCGCGAAACGCCTCCCCACTTCCCGGTCCTTCTCAAGGTATCCCGTAAGCCAGTGATCCGTCGGTACCGTCTCGAAGTGGATGCATTCGGCCTCCGGGAACTCGGAGAACACGGCATCGAAAAGCTGGAGGTGAGGAGCGCCCTCTCGAGGGAGCACCGGCAGCCCGCCCAGGACGTGGGCCGTCTTCAGTGGGACCCTCAACAGGCTGCGAGAGGCCACCTCGAAGGAAAGACTGTATTCTCCCAGCGCCACGGGCACTATCCCCACGAGGGCCCCGTCCGGATTTCGCATCTTCCACACCCGTACCGGAAGCTCCGATGTCTCGCGGAGATGGAGGATCCAGGCTGGAGAACCGTATACAGCGTAGGGAGTGCCGAGGGTGTCCATGAGGTCCTCCCACTCCTGGAGAAGACCTGACTCCGACAACTCCTCCTTCAACGACATCATCTCGAGACCGGACAAATCACTCATCCTCACCTCATCCCCGTTCAGGTTTATCCACCAGAGCGAGAGGACCGCCCCACAGACTGGTAGACCTCTTCGTACTGATCCAGCCATGGGTCCAACGTGAACTCCCGTTCGAGCCTACTCCTTGCCGAAGCGGCACGTTCCTCCGCCGGACCGGGCCCAAGGAAGACCGAGGCCAGAGCCTCAGCGACGACTTCGGGGTCATTGGGAGGCACAAGAACGGCCTCGTCCGCCGATACCATGTCCCCGATCCCTCCGACACGGGTGGTCACGATGGGCGTACCGGCGGCCATGGCTTCCAGAAGAACCATGGGTGTTCCCTCACTCCAGGAGGTCAACGCGAGAACGTCGAAAGCCGCGAAGAGATTCCTGGCCTCCGGAACCACACCCTGCCAGTGGATCCTGTCCAGGAGGCTCAGGTCATGGGCCAGGCTTCGTAACGAGGGCTCCTCCGGTCCGCCGCCGACGAGAGACAGACGGGCCTCGGGGATTTCCAGGAGTGCGAAGGCCCTCAGGAGGATGTCGACGCTCTTCTCCCGTGTAAACCGACCTACCCACCCGATGACGAACGAGTCCATGGAGAGGCCCAGGATCTCCCTGGCCTCACGGCGACCCAGAGGCTGAGAGGCCGGAGTCCAGGCGTTTCGAATCACGCGGACCCGGTGGACCTCTACGCCCTCCCCGACAAGCTGGCGGCCCAACTTCTCCGACACCGGAACCACGGTGTCCATGCGTCGGAAGGCTCTCAATTGCAGCCATTCATAGACCTTGTTCCTGAGTCCCTGTCCCACGAACCCGTGGACCGTGGTCACGGTCCCGACCCCCATCCTGGCTGCGACAGGGGAATCCACCACATCCGGTCGGTATCCGTGGGTATGAAGGACTTCGGGATCCAACGTCCTCAGCAGACCCGCTACGGTCCGCCGCTCCTCCAGGTAGCGGCGCCCCGGGAGAAAGAGGGGGTGGAACCGGACCCCGCTCCCCTCCAGGGCCACCGAAAAGGGGTGTTCCTCGGCAGGAGTGTCCAGGATCCCGGCCACCGTGACCGAGTGCCCCCGACGCGCGTGCCCTGCGGCCAGGGACCGGACCACGGTTTCCATGCCCCCGAACCCCGCCGGAGCCAGGAGGTGGAGAATCCGCATGCGCTTTGATCGGCTACGCCTTTACCACCCCCGGGCGTAGTGGGCCCAGAAGGCGTCACCCATTTCCCACCACCGCTGCATGGCCCCCCCGGCGAACCGATTCGTATACCGTGTCAAGAAGGTGCGGAACTCCATGGGGTCTCCGCCGCCCTCTCTTTCCATGAGCTCCAAGGCCTTCTGCTCGATGAGGGGCTGCTCCATGAACATCTGCTCCTCGAACGCCATGACTTCCGGCTCCAGGTATTCCCGGGCCCAGCCCCACTCGATCTGGGCCAGGCGGTTCGCGCGGCGGAAGCTCCAACACGCCGCGTCCTCCCGATATTTCTTCTGGCACCCGATCTTGAAGCTCTCGGGAAGGGACAGCGTGCCGGCATAGATAGGGATCCGGGGGCTCTCGCCGGGGTTGTCGAAGGAGAAATAGGCCACGGTGCCGATCTCCGGGGGGAGCCAATCCCGGGCCTGGATGACCTGGGAGTACGAGCACTGCTGCGCCGCGATGGTCCGCTGGAACTCCACGCTCCCGGGCTTCAGGGCGTTGTAGAGCTCCGCCTGCGCCCGGGGAGAGTTCCAGTTGTTCGCGAAGGGGCTCTTCACGAACTCCGGGTCGTCGGGGTCCTCGCGATACCGGTTCGGAACCAGGAGGTTCTTCGTGGCGTCGAATTCGGTTCCCTCGTAGGTCTCCCGATAGTATCCCAGGACCCGCTGCACCGAGACCTTCTCGTCGGGTTTCACGGAGAAGGGGAGCTCCTCCATGTCCATGGTCAGGTTCAGGGAGGGGGCCAGCGTGCTCAGGATGAAGAACTCCCGCGTGGAGTAGGGCTTGCTGGGCTCGCCGGTTCGGCGATCCACGTTACCATACGCCCTCCACCACTTGAACTCCTCGCCGCTGGTAGGGTCCCACCACCCCATCTCCTCAGCCAGGGAATGGACGTTCTCCGAGGCCATGTAGTGGTCCGGGTCGTCCAGGTCCAGGGTGCTGATGCGGGGGATGTTGGCGCTCACCCCCACGTTCTCGTCGGGAATCCGGACCGCCGCCCACACGGCCCCCACCTCGAAGGGCCCCGCCCCCATGATCTCGAAGTGCCATACCTCGCTGGCGTCCGCGAAGGTCAGGCATTCACCCGAGTCTCCGTATCCGTACTCCTTCACCAGCTCTCCGATGAGGCGGATGGCCTCCCTCGCGGTGCTCGTCCTTTCGAGGACGATCTCCTGGAGGTTCTCGATGAGGAAGAGGCCTTCGTCGTTCCGGAGCTCCCGACGACCCCCGATAGTGGTCTCCCCGATGGCCAGCCCCTTCTCGTTCATGGCGGGGTAGGCCACGTTGAAGAAGGCGTAGGTCTCACCGACCTGGGGGATGGTCCCCTTGACGTCCACGCCCTGGAGGTCCCAGGGGGTCTCGGTGTGGAGCAACCCCCACCGGATCGGCTTCACGGACCCGGCGGGGAACTCCTTCCTGGGCTCGATCTGGAGCCAGGTCCGGTAGTTGCCGTCGCAGGAGTGGGCCGTCATGACGGAGCCGTCGGTGGAGGCGAGCTTCGCCACCTCAATGCTGGTGCACCCGCAGTCCGAATCCGGAGCTCCGCATTCACAACCCGACCCGTCTTCCGATGGATTCTCGCAGACCGGCCCGGAGTAGAGGGCCTCGAGGGACTGGGCAGCGAGATGGGAAGCCCCACCGGTCACTGCCAGGATCAGGGCGACGAGCCATCCGCTCAGGGCCTTTTCGCGAACGAGACGTTTCACGGGTTCACTCCTTCCTTGCGAACGTTCAATGCCAGGAAGCCGGGGCTTCCGGTGGCAGGATATGGTCACTATTCCACAGCCAACCGTTCCGGGTCAGCCGTCTCGGGGTTCCTCAACCAATGCCCCACTCCCGTTGCGATGACCTCCTCGTACCGGGGCACTCCGGTGCAGATCAGGGGTCGGTCCGGGTTCAGCTCAGTCCAGCTCTCCATGGTCATGAGGACCGCGGAGGTGTGCCGACCCACCCGGACGTCGATGGGCCAGCCGTTCTCGTCGATGGACTCGAAGAGGAGCCCCGCCTCTCCGGCCTTCACCACGAACTCGTCCTTCCCCGTCAGAAGCTGCTCGCGGGTCGTTCGCCCCCGGGTCGCGTCCAGGAAGGGCTCCGGGGCCTCGAAAAGGAGCGATATGGCGTCGGAATTGTCCCCCACTTCCCGGTGGGAGAGGCCGCGGAGGTTCACCGGGGAGTACTCCATCCCCATGTTGAATTCCGTGTCCGAGAGCATCATGGACACGAAGGTCGCCAGCTCCTCCCCCGAGTCGTGGGCCACGATCGTGCTGATGACCGGGTACTGGAGCTCCGCCTCGTGGAGGTCGATGAAGATGTCCACCCCCTCCTGGCGGATGAGCTCCATGAACGCGTAGGTGGTCCGCTCCGTCAGGGTCCCGTTGGGTCGACCCGGCCACGCCCGGTTCAGGTTCCGGATGTCCACATAGGCCAGGTACTGCCCGCTGGGGTAGTGGATATAGACCTCCGGATCCGGCCATTGGTCCAGAGGATTGGCCCACCGATCCCCCATGCGGAAGGTCTGCTCTCCCCAATCCGTTTGGATACTGAAATCCGGAGGATACGCACCGCCCACCCGCGTCACGGTGGTAGCGCTCCTGTTCCCGCTTAGGACCACGATGAGGCGCCCGGCTTCCATGACGGCGTTCTCCGCCAGGATCCAGGGCGCCAGACGGCCCGCCGGTTCTTCGGGGTGGGTCCCTCCCATGACGAACAGGGTCGCCCCAGGCTCACGGCCTTCCAGGATGTAGACGTTGCAGTCGTTGACTGTCCCACGGACCCCCTCGAAGTAGTCCGAAAGCCTCCGGACCCCCG
>JASFRP010000149.1:0-7218 GCA_050114895.1 Gemmatimonadota bacterium | reverse complement strand
GGGGCCTCACCCTGAGCCGGGATGGGAATCAGCTCCTTGTGGCGAACTCAGGGGGAACGAACGTCTCCGTCGTGGATCTGAACCAGGAGCGGGAATTGGAGCAGCAGCGCTTCTTCGCCCCGGACGCGGTGATCTTCGACGTGGAGCTGAAGGAGTCTGATTCGGGGTACTCCTTCGTGATCCGGGAATACCCACAACCGCTTTCGCCCTCTTTCAGCGACCGGCCCCAGTTCATCGCCGTCGACTCCTACGAGAACATCATCTTCTCCACGCGGACGACGGGGGTGGGCGATGTCGGAACGGCCCGCAAGGCCTACCATCCATCGGGGGCTCCCCGGTCGGAGGTGAAGCTCTTCGTGGAACACGGCGCCAATCTGGAAGCCGACGACTTCTGGGCCTTTGCCCACGTCGACAGCATCGGCTCGGCGTTGGACACCATCGCCTCGGACACTCTGGGCAACGTCTTCGTCGTGGCCGGACTCACCCTGTTCGACCACGTTCCGGGCTACCCCGAGCAGGTGATTCAGGCCACCGCGAACACCTCCATCATCGATCCGGTGGAGAACGCCTGGGGGGACTTGATCGCCCAGGGTTCGGACGCCTACGTCACTCCAGGAGCCCGCTGGAACATTCCCAGCTTCGGCTTCTCCGACGTCACCTACGTGAGTGCCTCCGGGAACGGGGGCTGGGTGGTCATCGGGGAAGGGGGAACCTCCCCCACGGGACGGGTTATGCTGTACCGGGCCGCCCAGATGGACACGACGGACCTGTCCACGACTCTCCGTGTCTGGGACGAGGTCATCAACGCCTCCGACGTGGTGCGGGGGGTCGGCCTCAACTACGATGGCAGCCTGGGAATGGCTCGGGGACAAGCCGCCTATTTCTTCGACACCGAGCTCCAGCTGAACGGGACGGTGAATATCTCCGGGGGCGGGATCGGCGCCGGGGGTGCGCTCCACCCCCTCCATGCCAACCAGAAGACGCTGGAGAACTTCACTGGAGTCTACCGGCCCGATACCCATCTGGCCTTCGCCGGAACCGCCGACGGCGCCATCGACATCATCGATACGTACAAGTTCACCCGCATCGGCCAGGTCACCCTCCGGGACAGGATCGTCGGGCCGCTCCGGGCTACCCTGCCGCTTCCTGGAGACAACGCAGGCTTGAACTGTGGCACGATCCCGGTTCAGGACATGTCGGGTAATTCCATCGGAAACGCGGTCCGCCTCTACAACGCGGAGGATTTCACGCAACCCCTTCCCCCCACCGGAGTCACCAGCGACGCCTGCATCGTCGTGAACCTCTTCGGGGTAACGGAAACCGATGGAGTGGTGGTGGTCCCGGTCCGCAAAGCGGACATCCTGAAATACCACCCGAACCGGAGCGGGAACTGATCCGCTCACTCCCGCCCTTCTGAGGGGCGGACGCCCCCGGCTCCCGCGCCGGGGGCGTTTCCTTTGCCCTTGGTCAGAAGCCGGCCTTTTCCTATCCTTCACTGCCCGAGATGCTGAAGGAGACCGGGAGGACCCGTGCATCGCCGGGGGCCCCTTCCAGAGAAACCGAGTAGATGCATGAGCCTCCGAATACTGTCGTTTCGAACGGCCGGTGAATCTCACGGACGGGGCCTCCTGGCCCTCCTGGAGGGAGTTCCGGCAGGACTCGGGCTTCGCATCGATCGGGACGTGGATCCGGAGCTCCACCGACGTCAGCAGGGGTACGGGCGGGGACGCCGCATGCAGATCGAGTCGGACCGAGCGGAGATCCTCTCGGGTGTTCGCCTGGGCGAGACGCTGGGCTCCCCCCTGGCCATGATCATATGGAATCGGGACTGGGAGAACTGGAAGAAAGCCATGGCGCCCGAGGCTCCGGCGGCGGACGAGAATCCCAAGGCTCTCCGGCCCATGTACCTTCCCCGGCCCGGCCACGCGGACCTGGTGGGGGTACTGAAGTACGCCCGGCGAGACACACGGGACATCCTGGAGCGGGCCAGTGCAAGGGAGACGGCGGCCCGGGTGGCCTGTGGGGCGGTGGCGAAGCGCCTACTGGCGGAGTTCGGAATCCGGGTGGAAAGCCACGTGCTCTCCATCGGCGACGTTTCCGCCGCCGTGCCGGAGTCTCTCCCGGAGGAGCTCAATGCATCCGCCGACGCGTCGCCGGTCCGCGTGCTGGACTCCGAGGCCGGTACGAAGATGATGGCAGCCATCGACGCGGCGAAGGAGTCCGGAGACACGCTGGGAGGCGTCTTCGAAGTCGTGGCCCGGGGAGTCCCGGTTGGGCTGGGCAGCCACGTGGCATGGGACCGCAAGCTCGACGGGAGATTGGCCCAGGCCGTGGTCTCCATCCAGGCGGTGAAGGGGGTGGAGGTGGGGGAGGCCTTCGGGGGCGCCGTCCGGGAGGGTTCCACCGTGCACGACGCCATCGTTCGGGCACCGGAACGCCCCAGAACCGGGGGATTGGGCCGGGCTACCAACCGGGCTGGTGGGCTGGAGGGTGGGGTCACCACCGGGGAGCCCCTGGTCATTCGCGCTGCCATGAAGCCCATTTCCACACTTCGAAAGCCCCTGGCCAGCGTCGATCTTCGAACCGGTGAGGCCGCCAGCGCCGCCGTGGAGCGGAGTGACGTGTGCGCCGTTCCCGCGGCAGCGGTCATCGGGGAGGCCATGGTGGCTCTGGTTCTGGCCGACGCGTTCCTGGAGAAGTTCGCCGGGGACTTCGTGGAGGAGTTGCGGAACAACTTCGAAGGGTACCTCAGGTACTTGAAGGGGAGGGGGTTCGGAGAGACATGACTGCCTCGGAGACCATCGTTCGCGTGCTCCTGGTGGGTTTCATGGGCAGCGGGAAGACCCTGGTGGGACAGGCCCTGGCCCGACGTCTCGGGTGGGCCTTCCGGGACTTCGACCAGGAGGTCCGATTTCGAGTAGGCCTTCCCATTCCGGAGATCTTCCGCCAGCATGGAGAGGCCCATTTCCGGGAAATGGAGAGGGTTGTGGGTGCCGAGCTCCTTCAGCAGGAGCGGGTTGTCCTGGGCACGGGAGGGGGGTGGCCCGCGGATATCGGGCGCATGGATGCCCTTCCGCCGGGGACCCTCACCGTCTGGCTGAAGGTGACCCCGGAGGAAGCCATCAGACGGGCGCGGGAGGAGGGTCCCACGCGGCCCCTCCTCGCGGTTCCGGACCCCGTGAAACGGGCCCGGGAGCTCTTGAGGGATCGGGAGAGGTTCTATGAGAAGGCCGATCTGGCTCTGGACTCCCAGGAGGGGACCCCTGAAGAGCTGGCTCGTGAGATCGAGACGATCATGACATCGACAGGGCGGGAGAACGCACCGTCCGCATCAGCGTGAGGGGCATGGCAAAGGGAACGAAAGGGAAACGCCTGGTCATCGTCGAGTCTCCGGCCAAGGCTCGAACCATCGCCCGCTATCTCGGTGGAGGCTACGAGGTGGCGGCCTCCGTCGGACACGTGCGGGATCTTCCTGCCAAAGAACTCGGGGTCGACGTGGAGAAGGGGTTCGAACCCAAATACGTCACCATCCGTGGAAAGGGGAAGATCCTCCAGGAGCTGAAGAAGATGGCCCGGGAGGCAGAGGGGGTGGTGCTGGCCACGGACCCGGACCGGGAGGGAGAGGCAATCGCCTACCATGTCGCGTCGCAGCTGGGTCTGGACAAGAGTCCGGAACGATTCCAGCGGGTGACGTTCCACGAGATCACCCGGGAGGCGGTGCGCAACGCGCTGGACCACCCGGAGGCTCTGGACATGGAGAAGGTCGAGGCCCAGCAAGCCCGACGGATCCTGGATCGGCTGGTGGGTTACCAGGTCAGCCCGTTCCTCTGGAAACCCATTCGGCCGGGCCTCTCGGCAGGGCGGGTCCAGACCGTCGCCCTCCGACTCATCTGTGAGCGAGAAGATGAGATCCTGGCCTTCACCCCCGCGGAGTATTGGTCCATCGTGGCGCTCCTGGAGAAGGACGACCAGGGCTTCGAGGCCAAGCTCCATCAGATGGATGGCAAGGCCTTCACTCTGAGCACCGAGGAGGCTGCCACCGGGGTCCTCCATGACCTCCAGGAACGCCCGTTCGTGGTGACCGAGGTCAAGCGTCGGGAGAGACGAAAGAACCCGTTCCCTCCTTTCACGACTTCGACCCTCCAGCAGGCGGCGGCCAAACGACTCCGCTTCTCTGCCCGGCGGACCATGACTACCGCCCAGCGGCTTTACGAAGGGGTGGAGATGGGATCGCAGGGTTCCACGGGACTGATCACCTACATGCGGACCGACTCCACCCGGGTGGCTGCGTCCGCGGTGGGGCAGGCCCGGGACTGGATCGAGAAGGAGATGGGGCGGCCATTCCTTGCCTCCTCTCCCCAGCTGTATGGCGGGAGGCAGCAGAAGGGGGCTCAGGAAGCCCACGAAGCCATTCGGCCCACCGATGTCCATCTTCATCCGGGTGAAGCCAGGGAGTTCCTGGGGGGGGACGAGGCGGATCTCTACGAGCTCATCTGGCTCCGCTTCGTGGCCAGCCAGATGGCCCCGGCGGTGTACGACACCACCACCGTCGATTTCGACCTGGAGGGCTCCTCAGGGCGGAAATACCTGTTCCGGGCTACCGGCTCCGTTGTGAAGTTCCCGGGATACACACGGCTGTATCAGGAGGCCATCGAATCGGGAGATCACAAGAGGTTGGACGATCTGGTGCCCCTCCCGAGAATGGAGGAGGGGGACCTCAGTCGCCTCAAAGGACTTCAGCCCAACCAGCACTTCACTCAGCCTCCACCCCGATTCAGCGAAGCCAGCCTCGTCAGAGAGTTGGAGAAACAGGGGATTGGCCGACCTTCCACCTATGCTCAGATCATCTCCACGATTCAGGACCGGGGGTACGTGGAGCTGGAAAAAGGGCGGTTCTTCCCGACCCCCCTCGGCGACACGGTCTCCAAGCTCCTCGTTCGGGTGTTCCCGGACATCTTCGACGTGGGATTCACGAGTCGGATGGAGGGGGAGCTCGACCGTGTGGAGGAAGGGGAGGTCCGGTGGCGTGAGCTCCTGGAGGATTTCTATCCGCCGTTCCAGAGCCAGCTGGAGCGGGGGAAGCACCAGTCCGAGGACATCATCAAGGAGCTCCTGGAGGCGGAAGGGGAAACCTGCGAAGTCTGTGGACGGCCCATGCTGGTCCGTTGGAACAAGTTCGGCCGGTTCCTCGGGTGCTCGGGGTATCCGGAATGCCAGACGACCAGGCCCCTCGACGCCCCGGAGGTCCAGGAGAGGATCCTGGGGGAGGACCCCGAGTCACGCCTTCCTGTCATCGCCCGAGTGGGCCCGTACGGTCCCTACGTCCAGCTGGGCAACGGGAACGGCGACGAGAAGCCGAAGAGGGTGAGCCTCCCGAAGGGGATGGCCCTGGATGAGCTGAGCCTCACCTACGCGGTACTCCTCCTTTCCCTCCCCCGGTCGCTGGGGAAGGACCCCCGGACCGGCAAGGAGGTAGAGGTGGGAATCGGTCGGTACGGTCCCTTTGTACGCCTGGGGAGCACGTACCGGAACCTCAAATCTGCGGCACAGCTCTTCGACCTGGAGCTCCCGGAGGCTCTGGTCCTCCTGGCAACGAAACCGGGGAGGGAGGTGATCAAGGAGCTGGGGCCCCACTCCGACTCCGGTGCCAATATCCAGATCCTCAGTGGGCGATACGGACCCTATGTGACGGACGGATCCGTGAACGCCTCCATTCCCAAGAACATGGATCCGGAGCAGGTTGACCTGGACGATGCCTTGGACCTTCTGGAAAAGGCCAGAGCCAGGAAGGGGAAGGGCCGGAGCCGGAAGAGGAGCGGTGGTTCCCGTGGGTCGGGAGACGGAGGCCGGAAGCCTGGAGGCGGGAAGAAGAAGCGTTGAGCGGTGCCGAAGCTCGTTGAGGTCGTCGGAGGAGGGCTGGCGGGATGTGAGGCGGCCCTCTCTCTCGCCAACCGGGGGTACAGGGTCCGGTTGGCGGAGATGCGCCCTGTGTCCGGGACCCCGGCTCACCAGACCGACCGCCTCGGCGAGCTGGTCTGCACGAACTCTCTCAAGAGCGAGGACCCCGCCAACGCCCATGGCCAGCTGAAGCGGGAGATGGACGCCCTGGGTTCCCTTATGCTGAGAGTAGCCCGGGAATCACGCGTACCTGCGGGGTCCGCACTGGCCGTCGACCGGGATCGCTTCTCCAGGGGCATGACAGAGGCGGTCACCAGGCATCCCGGGATCGAGGTGATCCGGGAGGAGAGAAGAGCGCTCCCCTCCGTCCCCTCCATCGTCGCCACGGGCCCCCTGACCTCCGATCCCCTCTCGGAAGCCATCCGAGATGTTCTCGGGGACGAGGGCCTCTCCTTCTTCGACGCCATCGCCCCCATCGTCCACGGCGAGTCCGTGGATCGGGGGATCGCCTTTCAGGCCGGCCGGTTCGGTGAAGATTCGGACTACCTCAACTGCCCCTTGGACAGAGAGGAGTACGACGCCTTCCTGGCGGCCCTGCGCTCCGCAGACCTCCACACGGGCCACGATTTCGACGGTGCACCCTATTTCGAGGGGTGCCTGCCGGTGGAGGTCATGGCGGCCCGTGGCGATGACACGCTTCGGTTCGGGCCCATGAAACCCATCGGGCTCCAGGACCCCCGCACCGGTCGCCGCCCCTGGGCGGTGGTCCAGCTTCGGAGGGAGGACCGGCAGGGACAAATGTGGAATCTGGTGGGCTTCCAGACTCGCCTGCGAGTGGGTGAGCAGCGCCGGGTGTTCCGTATGATTCCCGGCCTGGAGGAGGCCGAGTTCCTCCGCTGGGGCTCCGTGCACCGGAACAGTTACCTCAATTTTCCGGGCCGGCTGACGGCCTGGGGATCTCTCCCCCACCGCCGGGACCTCCTTTTCGCCGGACAGCTCACGGGCGTGGAGGGATACACCGAGTCAGCCGCCTCAGGTCTCCTGGCGGCCGAGAGCCTCCACAGGGTGATTTCCGGCAGGGAGCCGACACTGCCCCCCGGCACGACCATGCTCGGTGGCCTCTACCGATATCTGCGGGAGTCGGACCCCCAGCATTTTCAGCCCATGAACTCGAATTGGGGTCTTGTGGATCCACTCCCGGACAGGATTCGGGACAAGAGAAAGAGAAGGGAGACTCTGGCGGATCGGGCCCAGGAGGACTTCCAGGCCTGGATGGCTGCGGAGGGGATCGGGGGGGGCAGCCATGGGTGATCCGTGGGA
>JASFRP010000148.1:0-7233 GCA_050114895.1 Gemmatimonadota bacterium | reverse complement strand
TTCGACGGGATCATGGTGGTGGTGGGGGGCCTCCTCTTCGTGGTGAACATGGGGATCACCGTCGTCATGGAAGGGGTGGAGGAGCACGGACTGACCCTGCTGGGGCTGGAGGGTGAGGGCCCCAATCTGATCCGGCAGACGACGGCTCAGCTCCTGGCCTTCGGATCCATCTACGTACTCTTCATCCTCATCTACCGGTATTTCCCGCCCAGGAGAGTCCCCTGGAGAACCGCGTTGGTGGCGGCCACCTTCACGGGCATCTGCTTCGAGGCGTCCAAAGCCGTCTTCTCCTGGTATTTTACCAGCGTGGCCAGCTTCCATTCCGTATACGGAGGATTGGCCAGCGCGGCCGTTCTCTTCTTCTGGATCTATTACGGGGCCATAGTGTTTATCCTTGGAGGTGAGATCGCCCAGGTCTATTCCATGAGCCGGACCCGGCGCCTGCATGCCTCGGGGCTGCAATCGGGGGTGGGGGCGTGAACCTTCCGGCCTCGTCTCCTCCTCCGGCGAGGCGGCCTTCAGGTGTGACCCGGCCCCGCGCCCAGCGGTGGCTTGGCGGTGCGGGAGACCGGCTCGATGATTCACGGGGACGGGATGAAAGTGGGTGAAGACGGGAAGAAGGTGGTGGCCTCCAATCGGAAGGCCCGCCACGAATTCGAGATCCTTGAGACTTTCGAGGCCGGCCTCGTCCTTCGAGGACCGGAGGTGAAGTCCCTTCGGGAGGGAAAGGTGGGGTTTCAGGATGCCTACGCTCGCCTCGAGGGTGGAGAGGTCTGGCTCCACAGTCTTCACATCTCACCCTACGAGCAGGCAAACCGGTACAACGAGGATCCGCTGCGGCCCAGGAAGCTCCTCCTGAACCGCCAGGAGATCCGGCGCCTGGTTGGCCGGGTGGAGGAGAAAGGGCTCACCCTGGTTCCTCTGGAAATCTACTTCAGAAGGGGGTTCGCAAAGGTGACCATTGCCCTGGCCAGGGGGCGAAAACTCTACGACAAGAGGGAGAAGCTCAAGCGGAGGACGCAGGACGAGGAGGCCCGCCGGGCCATGGACTCCCACCGCAAGAGATGATCTCCGATACCATGAGACTTCGAGTTCTCACCGTGGGTTTTCTGGAGGCCGTCGCGCTGGTCCTCCTCGTCGCTGGTCTCGATTCGGCCGGAGCCCAGGAGGAGTTGGGCCTCCAGGGCGCGGCCGGTCCCCTGACCCCCGGGATCCGGACCTACGCGCATCGAGGATATGCCACCTTCCCTGCCGGTGAGCTGGAGCGCCTTGGCTGGGAGGTGAGAGACGAGGGAGAGGGGTTGGTCCTCAGGTGGGGAGCCAGAAACCCCCGAGTGGAGATCTTCCCGGAGAACCCGTTCCTCCTCTGGGATGGAGAGCCGGTCCAGCTGGCGGACGTGCCCTACCGTCTCGACGGGCAGCTGTTTCTCCCGGTGCAGTTCCTGGTGGACGTTCTCACCTGGAAGCTTCCGGGCGCGTTCCGCTACGAAGTGGGTTCCTGGCGGCTGGAGGTCCTCGAGACTCCGGGGGACCCTGCCGGCCGGATCCGGGGGCCCGCGGGCTCCGAGGGCGGGACCGGATCCGCGGCTCGACCCGGGGGAGGGACCACCCTGGCAGGAGACTCGGCTCCTCCATCATCTCCTCCAAGAGTCGTCATCATCGACGCAGGCCATGGTGGCCGTGATCCGGGCACCGTGGGGCGGAGTGGGGTGCGAGAAAAGGATGTGGCGCTGGGTATTGCTCTGAGGCTGGCCGAGGTTTTGAAAGACGACGAGAAGCTGGAGGTCTATCTCACCCGGGACGACGACACTCTGGTTCCCATCTGGAGACGAGGCGAGCTGGCTACGGAGTGGAAGGGGGGAGGGTACGGGGTGTTCCTTTCCATCCACGCCAACGCCCTCCCGGGCTCCCCGGGGACGCGAGGATACGAGACCTACTTCCTCTCGGAGGCCCGGACCGAGCACGAGCGCCGGGTGGCGGCACTGGAGAACGCCGCCATGGAGCTGGAGGACGATGGGGGACCTCCAGAGCAAACCCAGGACATGAGCTTCATCCTGAGCGAGCTTCGCAATCTGGATATTCAGCATTGGTCGGCCCTCCTGGCAGAGTACATCCAGACGGAGCTCTCCGAAGTTCACCCCGGGCCGGACCGTGGTGTCAAGCAGGGACCGTTTGCCGTGATCACGAACACGCTCATGCCCGCTGTTCTGGTGGAGGTGGGCTTTCTCTCCAATCGGGAGGAGGAACGTCTTCTGACGCAGCAGAAATTCCAGGAGGACACCGCCCAGGCGTTGGCCGCTGCCGTCCACGCGTTCCTCACCCGGTATCCGCCGGGGCCCGAGGGCTCCGGGGGGCCAGCAGGATCATGACGCTTCCGGGCACCCTCTCCTCCCTCCTGGGGCTGGTCCTCCTGGCCGGGCCCTCGCCCGAGGTCACGGGGCCGGGCACCTCGCCTGCAAGCGCCACTTCCCGGTCCGTGTCCGGAGAGACCCGTCAGGAGCCCCTGGAAGAGGAGGCCCTCCGATTCGCCGGGGCCTGGGTCGACCGGAGCCTTGGCGACCTGGAATCCATGATGGTGGCCGACGGGATCCGGCTCCATCTGGAGGGAGAGCTCTACCCCGGAGTGGATCTTCGAAAGGCACTGGCGGCCATCGATGGATTCCTCGAGAAATACGCCGGGGGTGAAGTGGAGGTGCTGAGAGTCTCGCCCAGCTCCGGAGAGGAGTCCAGAGGATTCACCGAGCTGCAGTGGCGGACTCGGATCCTGGGCACCGGCGAATCCGTCGTCTTCACGGTCTTCGTGGGGTTCTCCCTCGAAGCGGGGGCCTGGAAGGTGACGGAAATCAGAATTCTCCCTTGATCCGAACCTGAACTCAACCAGTCCAGCACGGTGTCGAACCCATGCCTTTGAGGATCTACAACACGCTGGCTCGCGAGCTGGAGGAGTTCCAGCCCCTGGAGCCGGGAAAAGCTCGGGTCTACGCGTGCGGCCCGACGATCTACGACTACCCGCACATCGGGAACTTCCGGACGTTCATCGTCTCCGATCTCCTTCATCGGTACTTGGAGTGGAGCGGATATGAAGTCCGCTTCGTGACCAACCTCACCGATGTGGACGACAAGGTGATCCGTGGTGCGCGGGACCGGGGCGTCTCCATCGGGGAGTATGTGGAGCCCTTCGGATCTGCCTACCTCGGCGACCTGGAGACCCTGGGGATCAAGCCGGTGGACGCCTATCCCAGAGCCACCGAGTACATCGAGGCCATGGTGGATTGGGTTCGAAAGCTGGAGGAGAAGGGCCTGGCCTATCAGACGCCCGACGGCTCCGTCTTCTTCCCCATCGCGAAGTTCCCGGAATACGGCAAGCTCTCACGGATCGATCCGGAAGCAATCCGGCCCGGGGCCCGAGTCGCCGACGACGACTACGGGAAGGAGGATGTCCGGGACTTTGCCCTGTGGAAAGCAGCCAAGCCGGAGGACGAGGCAACCGGGGCCGCGTGGGACTCGCCCTGGGGTCGAGGCCGCCCGGGTTGGCACCTGGAATGTTCGGTCATGAGCATCGTCGAGCTTGGAGAGACGCTGGATATCCACCTGGGGGGCGAGGATCTGGTCTTCCCCCACCATGAGGACGAGATCGCCCAATCCGAAGGGGTGACGGGACAGCCCTTCGTCCGGTACTGGATGCACGTAAAGCACCTGCGCCTGGAAGGCGAGAAGATGTCGAAGTCTCTGGGGAACACCGTTTCCGTGGGAGACCTGGTCAAACGTGGATTCGACCCCTCGGCGATTCGCCACCAGCTCCTCAGCGCCCAGTATCGAAGGGAGCTCAACTTCACCATGGAGGGGTTGGAAGCATCGGCCCGAGCCGTGCAGCGGCTCCTGGACTTCCACGCCCGCCTCGAAGGTGCGCCCACCGGGGGCGATCCCTCCCCCACCCGAATCCCCATTCTCGCCGAGGAGGCCTTGGACCGGTTCCGAGCCGGGATGGACGACGATCTGAACTCCGCCGAGGCGATGGCGGCTCTCTTCATCTTTCTGAATGGGGTGAACGCCGAGCTGGATCGGGCTGGAGGTGCCGTGAGGGAGGCGGATAGGGAGGTGGGGCTAGGGGCTCTGGAGTCCATGGATCAGGTTCTGGGTCTGGTGGAGCTGGCGCTTGCCGGCCGTACGGTGGACGGGGCCACGGAGGCGTGGATCGAAGAGCAGATCCAGGCGAGGAAGGAGGCCCGGGCCGTCAGGGACTTCGCGGCGGCAGACGCCATTCGAGACGCCCTCGCGGATCGAGGGATCGTCCTGGAGGACTCCCCTGACGGGACCCGGTGGAAGGTCGTCAAGTAGCGTCCCGTTGGAGAAGCCGTCAGGTCGCCTCCCATCCCCCCGCCGCCCTCCCTGGGGGGTCTCTGCCCTGGCTTGACACCCCCCGGGGGGGGCCTAAGATACCCGCCAACTCGCATACCGCCCCGTCCACTCGAAAGGGAGTCGACCATCAACGACCTCGGTAGGAGAATCGCGGAGTTCGGCCTCACCATCGGGGCCATCAAGCTGAACCCGAAAGACCCCTTTCAGTGGGCCTCCGGCTACCGGATGCCCATCTACAACGACAACCGCATGTTCCTCTTCCACCCCGAGATGCGGAGGACCATCGCCAGAGGTCTGGCCGAGATCATCCGGGATGAGGGGATCTCGCCGGAGGTCGTGGCCGGAACGGCGACGGCCGGAATTCCCCACGGCGCACTCCTGGCCGATCTGCTCTCCCTCCCCTACATCTACATCCGGGACAAGCCCAAGGGCCACGGACTCAGGAACCGGATCGAGGGATTGGATGCCGACTCGGATCTCGAGGGAAGAAAGGTCGTCGTCATCGAAGACCTGATCTCCACGGGGGGAAGCTCGGCCCGGGCCGTGGAGGCGGTTCGGGAGGCCAACGGCGTGGCCGACTGGTGCCTCTCCATCTTCAGCTACGGCCTGGAGAAGGCGGAGGAGCAGTTCGCCGCCCTGGATCCGCCCTGCCACTTCGCATCCCTTCTGACTTTCCCGGTACTCCTGGACGTCGCCGGCTCCGGCGGTTTCCTGGCGGACGACCAGGTCGCCCTCCTGGCCGAGTGGAGGAAGGATCCCTTCGGTTGGGGGGAAAAGCACGGATTCCCGAAGCTGGAGAAGCCCTAGCGTGCGAGACCTCTACCCGAAGGAAATGGCCGCACGGGAGAAGGTATGCCTTCCCCTGGACGGCCTGCACTCCCTGCACGAGGTGGAAGCCCTGGTAGAGGAGCTGAGCCCCTTCGTGGGCCTCTTCAAGGTGGGGAAGGAGTCCTTCACCCGCTTCGGACCCCAAGTGGTCAGGCTCGTGCAGGCGCAGGGCGCCGACGTCTTCCTGGACCTCAAGTACCACGACATTCCGAACACTGTGAAAGGGGCCGCCCGGGCCGCCACCGAGCTCGGCGTGGCAATCTTCAACGTCCACGCCGCCGGTGGCTCCGCCATGATGCACGCCGCTCGGGCCGGAGTGGAGGAGGCCTCCGACGGAAGGGGCTCCGGGGCACGGGAGCTCCCCAGGGTCATCGCGGTCACGGTTCTCACCAGCATCGATGAGACGATCCTGAACCGGGAGTGTGGGGTGCCGGGGGCCGTCGAGGACCAGGTCCTTCGCCTCGCGAAGCTCACCGAGGCCGCGGGATTGGATGGGATCGTCTGCTCTGCAGCCGACATGCACGCGTTGAAGGGGGAGCTGAACCCGTCCTTCCTCTTCGTCACTCCGGGGATCAAGGGCACCACTACCCCGGCGGGGGAGGATCAGAAGAGGGTCCTCTCCCCCGGAAGGGCCATCGCGGCGGGCTCATCCCTCCTGGTGGTGGGCAGGGCCATCACGGGGGCCCGGGATCGCCCCAGGGCAGCCCTCGAAGTCCTGGAAGACATCGCAGGAGTTCTCTGAGGCGAAAGGACGAAATGTACAACCTGTTGGGTAAGGAGATCCGGGGCCGGTTCGGCTTTCCCTCCGGAGTGATCACCACCAATAGCGACATCGCGCGGTACATGTTCGAGCACGTCCCCCAGTTCGGGTTCTACCAGGGGAAGAGCACGACCATCGAGCCCACGGTGGGGAACCGGGAGGATATCCTCACCCAGCCCACCCCCGACTCCATGTGGAACGCCGTCGGTTATACCAATCCGGGGCTGGAGGCCACCGTGGAGGGATTCCGGGAGCTACGGGATGCTGCCCCGCCCGACGTGTTTCTCATGGCTCAGGTGGGGGAAAGCACCGAGGAGAGGTTCGCCCACGCCGTGGATGCCTTCGAACGGGCCGGAGACATCGCCGATGGCTATGAGATCAACGTGTCCTGCCCCCATGCCGCGAAGGGCGGGATCCTCATCGGCTCCGATCCCGAGAGCGTGAGGAGCATCACCGCCGCCACTCGGAAGGCCACGAGAAAGCCCATCATCGTCAAGCTGAACGCCGGGGTGAAAGCGTTTGAGGCAGTTGCATCGGCGGCGGTGGAAGGGGGCGCGGACTCCATCTCGGCCATCAACACCCTGGGGGGACCGAATCCCGAGTTGAGCAATCGGTTCGGAGGCCTGTCCGGCGCCGCCATCTTTCCCGCCCTCCTGGACGCGGTCCGACGTCTGCGGCGGGTGACGGACGTCCCCATCATCGCCATGGGAGGAATTCGCGGGGCCGGAGACATCCGGCGACTGGAGGAGATCGACCTTTCCCTCTTCTACGCCATCGGCACGGCGCTGGGCGGGCTCACTTCGGATGAGATCCAGGAGTACTTCCGGCTCCTGGAGGGGGACCTGGCCCAGGGGACGGACCTGGCCACGGGGATGACCCTGAACAGAAATCTCATGGAGTACCACCCCTTCGTGGTGAAGGAGGTGGTGGAGTACGGCGAGACGGTCCGGGTCATCAAGTTCTACGAGCGACTGCAGGCCGACGTGGACGTGGGCCAGTACGTATTCTTCAAGGTCAGCGACACCGACTCGAAGCCCTTCTCCGTGGCCGACAACCGCGAGGGCCTGGAACTCCTGGTCCGGGCCGTGGGTCCCATGACGGAGCGGGCCTGCCGCCTCAAGGTGAACGACGTGGTGAGAATTCGGGGACCCTACGGCCACTCCTTCTCCCTGCCCACGGACCGGACCGTGGTCCTGGTGGGAGCCGGCGTGGGGATCGCTCCCATCCACTATGCTGCCCGGAATCATCCCGGCCCCAAACGGGTCTTCATCGGCGCCGTCACCGCC
>JASFRP010000147.1:0-7245 GCA_050114895.1 Gemmatimonadota bacterium | reverse complement strand
GGCGGTGCAGTAGCTGTCCAGGGGCTTGCCGATCCCCGGGTTGCGAAGGCTCGCGTCCTTCCCATTCCCGTCGGCACCACTCGGCGCCTGGACCCAGGTCCGGGGTCCTCCGACCGCGTGGATCACCCGCAGAACGCCTTCGATCTCCTTCGCATCGAGAACCGGCTCGACGTTCCTCCTGAGAAGCGCAGCGCGGGCCCAACTGACCCCGGCCATCTTCAGCAGCGCGCCCACTTCATCCTCCGACGCACCCTGGAACACCGGGGTCTTCGCCTCGAAGCCCAGGATGTGAGCGGCCCATCCCATGTGGGTCTCCAGGAACTGGCCCACGTTCATGCGGGACGGGACCCCCAAGGGGTTCAGTACGATCTCCACCGGAGTGCCGTCGGGAAGGAAAGGCATGTCTTCTTCCGGGGCGATCCGGGCGATGATCCCCTTGTTGCCGTGTCGTCCCGCCATCTTGTCACCCACGGAGATCTTCCGCTTCTCGGCGATATAGACCTTCACCAACTGAACGACCCCTGGAGGTAGCTCGTCGGGCTGGAAGACCTTGTCGATCTGCTCCTCGGTCTTTTCCCTGACCCTGTCGATGCGGCGCTGGGCCTCGTCGATGACTCTCCTGGCCTTCTCCCCGGCCGCCTTGTTCTGGGTCTTCAACGTGGTGAGGTCGACCTCCTTGAAGTGGACCTCGGCAAGGACCTCGTTCGTGAGCTTCGTCCCTTCCTTCAGATAGGGCTCGACGGTCCCCTTCTTCAGGCACAGGGCGATGGTCTGGAGGTGGAGGATCTCCTTGAGCTCTTCGTCTCGGGCGTCCGTGATCCTCCCGATCTCCTCCCGCTCCTCCGTCCTCAGCTCACCGATCTTCCCTCCATGCTCCTTCTCCAGGAGCGGATCGTCGATTCGCCGGGAGAAGATCTTCACGTCGATGACGGTACCGGCCATACCCGGCGGCAGTCGGAGGGAGGAGTCCTTCACGTCCTTCGCCTTCTCTCCGAAGATGGCGGTGAGGAGCTTCTCCTCGGGGCTCAGCTCCGTCTCTCCCTTGGGGGTGATCTTCCCCACCAGGATGTCGCCGCTCTTGACCCGAGCGCCGATACGGACGATTCCCCGCTCGTCCAGGTCCACCAGGCTCTCTTCCGCCACGTTCGGGATCTCCCGGGTGATCTCCTCCATACCCCGCTTGGTGTCCCGGACGTGCAGCTCCAACTCCTGGATGTGAATCGACGTGTAGACATCCTCCCGGACGAGGCGTTCGCTGATGACGATGGCATCCTCGAAGTTGTAGCCGTACCAGGGCATGAAGGCACAGAGAACGTTTCGACCCAGTGCCAGCTCTCCGTGGTCGGTGGACGGGCCGTCGGCGATGATGTCGCCGGGACCGACCTCCTGGCCCCGTCTCACGAGGGGCCGCTGGTTGATGGCCGTGTCCTGGTTGGTGCGCCAGAACTTCTTGAGACGGTACCGATCGAACTGTGCGAGCTTCGCCAGGGGCTGCTCCGTCTTTCCGGGCCTCACGGACCCGGTGTCCACCACGATCTCGTCGGCGGTGACGGACACCACTTCTCCACCCCGGCGGGCCGTGATGACGGCCCCGGAATCCCGGGCCACCTTCGCCTCCAGGCCCGTCCCCACCAGGGGAGCATCGGTATGGAGGAGGGGCACGGCCTGACGCTGCATGTTCGAGCCCATGAGGGCCCGGTTCGCGTCGTCGTGCTCCAGGAAGGGAATGAGGGCGGCGGCCACGGACACCAGCTGGTCCGGAGCCACGTCCATGTAGTCGATGACGTCGGGCTTGAGGAGAGGGAAGTCCCCTCGCTCCCGGCACAGCACGAACTCGTTCTTGAAGGTTCCGTCTTCACTCAACGGGGCGTTGGCCTGAGCGATTCTGGCCTCTTCCTCTTCGTTTGCGGAGAGCCACTCCAGGTCGCTGGTGACCTTGCCGTCCACCACCTTTCGGTAGGGTGTCTCCACGAACCCCAGCTCGTTGATCCGGGAATAGGTGGTGAGGGAGGTGATGAGCCCGATGTTCGGACCCTCGGGCGTCTCGATGGGGCACATCCGACCGTAGTGGGAATAGTGAACGTCCCGAACCTCGAAACCGGCCCGCTCCCGAGTCAGACCACCGGGCCCAAGGGCCGAGAGCCGACGCTTGTGCGTCATCTCGGCCAGAGGGTTCGTCTGATCCATGAACTGCGAGAGCTGGCTCGATCCGAAGAAGGCCTGGATGACCGCGGAGACCGTCCGGGCATTCACCAGATCGTCGATGTTCACCTTCTCGGGATCGGTGTTGATGGACATCCGCTCTTTCACGAGCCTGGCCATCCGTGAGAGCCCGACGGAGAACTGGTTCGCGATGAGCTCGCCAACCGTCCGGACCCGTCGATTCCCCAGGTGGTCGATGTCGTCGGTGAAGCCGATGTTCTCGCTCAGCTCGATGAGGTATCGGAGGATGGCTACGAAGTCCTCTTTCGTGAGGACGGTGACGTGCCTGGGAAGATCCAGGTGAAGGCGCTGGTTGATCTTGTACCGCCCTACACGGCCCAGATCGTACCTCTTGGGATTGAAGAAGACCCTTTCCAGAGCCACGCGAGCCGTCTCGATGTTGGGCGGCTCACCCGGACGAAGGAGAGAGTAGATGGCCGTCAGGGCCTCGTCCTCGTTCGCCGTGGGGTCCTTCCTCAGGGTGTTCTTGACGATGGGGCTCTCGCCCCTGAGGGACGGAGTACCCTCCCGGGTGTAGATCTGGATCTTCTTGATCCCGCCCCGCTCCAGACGGTCGACGGCGTCCTCGTCCAGCTCCGTGGACTCTTCCAGGAGGATCTCTCCCGTTTCGGGGTCTACCACGTCGGCAGCCAGAACCGCTCCCAGGACATCCCGCTGACCGTCCTTCCGGGCCTTCTTGAGCTCCGCTTCCTTCACCTGAAAGAAGAGACGGTAGATCTCCGCATCGGTTCCGTACCCGAAGGCCCGGAGAAGGGCCGTGGCCGGAAACTTCTTCTTCTTGTCGATGTGGACGTAGCAGATGTTGTTGATGTCGATGGTGAACTCCACCCAGGATCCCCGGAAGGGAATGATGCGGGCACTGTGAAGCTTGGTGCCGTTGGGGTGGATGTTCTCCTCGAAGATCACGCCGGGAGACCGGTGCAGCTGGCTGACCACCACCCGTTCCGCACCGTTGATGATGAAGGTGCCCAGCTCGGTGAGGAGGGGGAGATCTCCCAGGTAGACTTCCTTCTCGATGATGTCCCGAGGGCGGCGTTCCCCGTCCTCGAGGCTCTCCCACACGATGAGCCTCAGCGTCGCCTTCAACGGCGCCGCGTACGTCATGTCGCGCTCGATGCACTCTTCCACCGAGTACTTCGGCTCACCCAGTGTGGACGACACATACTCCAGCGTGAAATTCTCGTTCACGTCCGAGATGGGGAAGATCTCCCCGAAGACACGGTCGAGGCCGAAATCCCACTGGTCTTCAAGTGGAATCTCGGACTCGACGAGTTTTTCGAAGGAACGAAGCTGAACGTCCAGCAGATTAGGCATCGGCATCACCGGCCTGAGCTTGGCAAAGCTCAAGACGGACCGACCATCGCTCCGAATATCCAACGGGACTTCCCCCTTTTTATCAGGCCACGCGGTGGTTGGGGCCCGAAAAGATGGAAAAAAGACTGTCGGCCAAGCGCCAACTCCTCCCAAGCGCCTCTGGCCCCGACGCTTGCGAGCTCAATGGAGTACATGGGCCCAATGCCCGGGGTGGATCTGACCGACCCTCCCGGCGACGGGGACCTGTACCTACTGCCTTGTCCTCAGCCACGGTGCCGACGGAAACGCTCCGGTGGCAGGCGTGTAGGCCCCCGCCCCCCGGGGGCCCGGAGCGCCTCCGGGCCCTGCCGGGAAGGGGCAGGAAAGCCTACTTCAAGACGACCGTGGCGCCGACCTCTTCCAGCTTCGCCTTGATCTGCTCCGCCTCGTCCTTGGTAGCGGCCTCCTTGACCGTCCCAGGGGCGTTGTCCACCAGATCCTTGGCTTCCTTCAGACCCAGGCTCGTGACCTCGCGGACCACTTTGATGACCTGGATCTTCTTGTCGCCCACACCTTCCAGGACGACGTCGAACTCGTCCTTCTCCTCTGCGACCTCAGCCGCGGCTCCGGCCCCGGGCATCGCTGCAGCAGGCGCCGCCGCCATTGCGGTGACGTTGAACTTCTCCTTGAAAGCGTCGACGAACTCGGACAGCTCGATGACGGTCATGTTGCCGATGGTCTCGAGAAGCTCTTCGTGGTTCACAGCCATGATACGGAATCCTCCTTGACTCTCCCCGGCCAGCGCCGGCACTCTTGGACAATAAAAAGCCTGGTTGTCGTTTCTTTCGTAGAAGGGGCCCGACGGCCCGCCTCCCTTCGGCCCACCCCTTGGGCCAGGACGCCTTCCATCAGGCGCCCTCACCCTCCTTCTTCTCCCGTAGGGCCTCCAGGAGACCCGACATCTCCTGCAGCTTCGCCTCGAGGGCTCCAGCCAGTGCCGCCATGGGCGCCTGGAGAGCGCCAGCGAGCATGGCCAGTAGCGTCTCCTTGTTCGGCAACTTGGCCAGACGCTCGATCTGGGAGGCGTCGAGGACCGAGTTCTCCAGGACCCCTACCTTGAAGACCGGACGGTCGTCGTGAGTCTTGGCGAAATCGGCAACGGCTTTGGCGGCGTCCACCGGCCCCGAATGGCCGATGATGACCCCGGTGGGTCCGGTCAGCCATTCGGAGAGATCCGGGAGGTCCAGATCCTGAAGGGCCAGCCGGACGAGCCGGTTCTTCACCACCATGTATTCGGCTCCGCTCTTCCGGAGCTCGTCCCTGAGGACGGTCATGGACTTCACGTCCAGACCACTGAAGTCCGTGAGGAAGATCGCGGGGGACTCCTGAAGCCTCCCTCGAAAGTCCTCGACGAAGCTCTGTTTGTCAGTGCGGTTCATCAGGCGCTCCGTCGGTAGAGGTTCGGATCGATGGCAACGCCGGGACCCATGGTGCTGGAGATGCTCACGCCCCTCAGGTACGTTCCCTTGGTGGAGGAGGGGCGAGCCCGGATGATGGAGTCCATGAAGGCCTCCAGGTTCTCCGACAGCTTCTCCAGGTCGAAAGACACCTTCCCGATGGGGGCGTGGACGTTTCCGGTCCGGTCGACCCGATACTCGATCTTACCGGCCTTGATCTCCGACACGGCCATGCCGACGTCGAAGGTCACGGTGCCGGCCTTCGGGGTGGGCATGAGACCCCGGGGGCCCAGAACCCGTCCCAACGGCCCGACCTTTCCCATGAGATCCGGCGTGGCCACCGCCACGTCGAACTCCAGCCACCCTTCCTTGATCTTGTCCAGGAAATCCACCCCGACGTAGTCCGCCCCCGCCTCCTGGGCCTCCTTTTCCTTCTCCCCCTGGGCAATGACCAGTACCCGGACATCCTTTCCGGTTCCGTGGGGAAGGACGACGGTACCCCGAACCACCTGGTCCGCCTGCCTGGGATCCACACCCAGCTTGGCAGCGACCTCGACGGTCTCGTCGAACTTGGCGAAGGAGAGGTCCTTTACGACCTTGATCGCGTCCTTTGGGGGAAACTTGTCACCGACCGACAGCCTGGACTTGGCGTCTCTGTAACGCTTTCCGCGTTTTGGCATTGTTCACGAGCCGACTCGTATCACCCTCCCACCCCTGGCGGCTCACAGCGGGTGGTTTCTCGGGCTTTGGGTTTTCTTCCTTCCAACACTTCTCGGCGCCGCGTCCGCCGTACCTTCCTACCCCTCGACCTCGATCCCCATGGAGCGGGCCGTACCCGCCAACATCTTGATGGCCGAATCGATCTTCGTGGTGTTCAGGTCCGGCATCTTGAGCTCAGCGATCTCCTGGAGCTGGGCTCGAGACACCTTGCCCACCTTTTCCGTGTTCGGCACTCCGGATCCCTTCGGGAGTCCGGCAGCCTTCTTGATCAAATAGGAAGCCGGAGGCGTCTTCGTGATGAACGAGAAGCTCCGGTCGCCGTACACGGTGATCTCCACAGGGGTAACCACACCCTGCGCGGCCTGGGTCCTGGCGTTGAACTGTTTGCAGAACTCCATGATGTTCACGCCGTGCTGCCCAAGGGCAGGGCCCACCGGCGGAGCCGGGTTCGCCTGCCCGCCCGGCACGTGGAGCTTGATGAATCCTATGACCTTTTTCGCCATTCCTCTTCGCCGTTCCCGGCCCTCAGTATCCCTTCAACTGGGTGAAATCGAGCTCCACGGAAGTCGGTCTCCCGAAGAGTGAGACCTCGACCTTCACCTTCCCCTTGTCCCGATGAACCTCCTGCACCGTACCGGAGAAGTCGGTGAAGGGACCCGAGATGATCTCCACGACCTGGTTCACGTGGAAGGGGATCTCCTCGTGGATCTCGTCGTCCGACTCCACCTCGATGCCAAGGATCTTGTTGATCTCGTCATCCCGCAGTGGCTGGGGCGCCTTCCCCGAGCCGACGAACTTGATGACGCCCTGAATGTTGTTGACGATGTGCATGGTCCGGTCGTTGAGGACCATCTTCACCAACACGTAGCCCGGATAGAGGCGGCGGGTAACGGACACCCGCTTCCCGTTCCGGATCTCCACCACGTCCTGAGTGGGGACCAGAGCGTCCTGGATCTGCTTTTCGTCAGGCTCCTCTCCCGGCTCCTCCTCGATCTTCCGCTGGATCAGCTTCTGGACCTTGTTCTCGTGCCCGGAGTAGGTCTGGATGGCATACCACCGAATCTCGTCCATTCTCCCGCCCAGCCCCTTCAGGCCCCGAAGACCCCGAGGATCAAGTTGATGACCGAGCGGGAGGAAAAGTCCATGATCCAGATGATGAGGCCCACCACGACCGAGAATATGATGATGACGAACGTGGCGTTCTTGAGCTGTTCGTAGTCGGGCCAGGTGACCCGCTGCAGCTCCCCCCACGATTCCTCCACGAAGGCCCGGGCATCTTTGATCTTCTGGATCATAGGAGATGCTTTCCCCTACTTGGTTTCTTTATGAACCGTATGCGTACGACACCGGGGGCAGAACTTCTTGTATTCGACGCGCCCCGGGTGTAGACGCTTGTTCTTCGTCAGGTTGTAGTTCCGCTCCTCGCACTCCGTACAAGCGAGGATGATCTTCTCGCGGGGCATGGTTCTCGTTCCTTACTCGATGATCTCGGTGACGACGCCGGCACCCACCGTGCGGCCGCCCTCACGGATGGCGAACCGTAGCTCCGGGT